>JASLKQ010000070.1 GCA_030747505.1 Verrucomicrobiota bacterium
GGGCTGCACTCCTGCCCCCACAACCTTACGGGCAGCACCCTCCTCTTCAGGTAAGCGCGAAAGCTTGGCAACGGTACTCCACTCCTGATCTCCTTCACAGAGGGCGGGCGTATCAGGTTGAATCTCACCTGCCTCCAGTAAATCCCTCAACTCACCGGAACCCAAAGGCCCACGTTGTTCCCCATCAATGACTACGAATATATTCTTCATCTCTGTTTATCCTCCTCCAATATATGATGCAACTCGCCTCCTGCTTCACTAATGGCTTCAATGACCGGTTCAAAATATATGGCTGTAACCTCATGATGCACCTTCAATATCACCGTCCGTCGACCGGCCGCGTTCTCGCCCAGAATCACCTTCAATTCCTCGGACAAACTGGACACAGGAACCTCACGGCCATTCAGGTGGGTCACATTATATTTATCAATAACCACACTGGCATTCATGGTAGCCGGCCTTACCAGCTTGACGCCGGTGGCAGGCTTCCATTGTAAGTGGCTATCATCACGGGCCCGGGCCAATATCACGAAGAAAATTAGCAGTAGAAACGCAATATCACCCATTGCCATGGCCGGCACTGAAGCATCCATTTGCCTGCGTTTAACAATCATTGCACCTGCACCGTTTGCTCTTCCTCAAGTTGCAACGTGATAACCCCTCCGGCATCTTCAATAATACCGGTAATATCCATCCAGTGACTGTATGGCACTTCCTTGCGACTTTTTACCGCTACAATCCTGTCTTCATCACGGGTTTTATCTGCCAGCTTAAGGATAATCGTCTTGGCAAAACTCTCCTTGGGAAGAGGGTTTCCGTTCATAATCACTGCATCCCGGGTGAGTTCCACCTCGATATTTTGACTCTGTTTATCCTTTTTCGGCTCCGGCTCGCTGCGAGGCAAGGTCTGTGCTCTGCCCTGATCAGGCTCCACCGAGGCGCAAACCAGAAAAAACACAATCAGGATAAACGCAATGTCACTGGTCGCACTGGCTGGGGGTTCAACCAATAGTTTTGTGCGCTTAAGCTTCATGATTTAGATTTATCTCCCCTTGTAAGTGTCAATTGCAGGGTTACCGCCTCCATCAACTCCGCCGCACTTTCCTCCACTTCCAGAACAAAGCCATTAATCACACTGGAAAAATAATTAAAGGCCATAAATGCCGGGATACCCACTATGAGACCGAAACACGTCGTTAAAAGAGCCACTTCAATACCCGCCGCCGCGGCCTGGATAATATTACCCCCACCTGATTTATCCATTTCTACAATGTTATGAAACGCCACAATCATTCCCTGAACGGTCCCCAGAAACCCGAGCATCGGAGCAACACTCGACACAATGGCCAAAATCGGCAGGTGTCTTTCCAAGGCCGCCACAATATGTACCCCGTAACTCTCCATACTCTTTACCACCTGTTCCTCCAACCGTGCCGGGTCATAATTGAGACGGCTCAAGACCAAATACTTTCTCAAACCATTGGCCAAAACAGCCGCCACGGGCCCCCGTTCCTTATCGCAACGAGCCAGGGCATCCTCAATCCGTTCATTAGTAAGATCATCCAACACCGCTCTCCTTAAGGACTCATTATCTGTATCGAGCATCTTGAGACTGCGCCACCGTTCAATAATCACGGCCAAGGCCATGATCGCCATAATCAAAATGGGCCACATGAAAAACCCCCCATCAATCAATAATCCAATTGCCCCCGAATCAAAAAAATCAGCAATTACCGAAGGCTCAGAAACCACTTCACCAGTTACCTCACTTGCTGTGTCTGCATTCTGGGCGGAATTAACCTCAGCAGGACCGGCATTGGTTCGGGCAGAATTAGTAGAGACACCATTTGTGCCTGCAATATTGGTAACTTGAGCAAATAAGGGAAACATGGATCAAGAGGCGATTAACTAAACTAGAAATTCAGAGATAGACATATCAATTATCGTTGTCGATGGAATTGGCTTCACTCTCAAACTGAGCCAACATTTCAGGCAAGGCCAAACGACCCCGTGCATATTTAGCTGCCTCACTCTCGGGAAAATCCCATCGGCAACGATTATACCGACGGAAAGCAAATGAAACATTTTTTGACTCACGATAACTTTCCCCCGCCCAAAAGAGGGACTGAGCGGTTAATCCGTCATCGGGAAACTTCTTGGTAAAGATATCAAACACTCCTCCAGCAACAGCAAATTTCTCAGCCTTGTAATGGCATTGCCCCCACCGAAAGCACATCTTGGGCGCAAACTCATGATCGCCAAACCGGTCCATAAACTTTTCGGCCACCTTGGCAGCCACGGAATAGTTCTCACGTTGGTAAAAATACTCATTGATACGAATCATCACATTAGGAATTAAGGGGCTTTTGGGATATGTCGCAGCCAGGGTAACATACTCCTCCAGTGCACGATCAAAATCACTGGACTCCTCATAGCACTGGGCAAGCTTGTATTGCGCATCAGCCGCCAACGTATGATTGGGATACTGTCGAACAATCAACGCATAGCTGTTAGCCGCCGCGTTCCAGTCCTCCAATTCCTGGGAAAACTGGCCGCTGAGATAGGCAATTCGAGGGATATATTTTGGATCAGGATAATCGACCATGATTTCCTTCAGAATGCGACGTCCCGCTTTTAGCGCCTTTTGACTCTCACCCTTTCGCTCAAGTTTCAGGTTATTCTTAAACAATTCAAAATAACTCTCAGCAATATGGAACTGTGTTTGAACCGCAAGTTGCTGATTCCCGAAAATCTTACTGAAAGCCGAAACTATCCCATCAGTCCCAATGGCCACAGGAAGTTCAATTCTGTGATCGGCCACCCCCTCATCATTGCCTGCAACCTCATCTGAATAGACAGTGATAAGCTTGTCGCCAAAGAAGCACTCGATCTCTTTGTCAATTTCGCTGAAATTAGCAGGCGTTGGATTTTCACGGGCCTTCAACTCAAATGAACCGGTAAATATCCCACTGTGACTTAGGGTTTCGTTGAGCTTTACCGATTCCTTTTCTCCGCTCTGACTCTGAATAATTGCTGTTGCCGTATCCCGTTCATCAGAGATGTCCAAATCCGGATCAGATACCATCACAAAAATCTTCTCACCCACATGCAGCAATTCTACGCTTTCATCATAACCCTCATTGGTGATGGACAGATTTCCGCTCGTCCTTAAGTGCGCCTGATCAGAAAGCTCCTGCTCGATACCTTCAGGTCGAACTGTATCCTGATAAGTTACCGTCATTATGGATTTACCATTTACATTCAAAACTGTATCCAGCAAATCATTGCCCGCCAACTGCTCTTCGCCTTCCTCACCCGCCGGACGAGCTCGACCGATTAAACCTCCTCCAGAACCCAAAGCGCGCGGCAACTTCACAGGGCTTCCTTCACCTCCCAATTGGAGCTTAATCTGCCCCACAAACCTTCCCAAGCGTAGCGCGAGATTGGCCTGACCCTGATCAACCCCCGAAAAATCACCAAACTGTGTCGATAACCTACATATCACTTCAACCGCATTGGTGGTTCCTGCATTAACCAGAACCTTCACTTCACTAAGACTATCCTTGGCAGCATCCGGATCAATAACCTCAACGGTCAGCGGTACAAAATAATTCACACCAACAGGCATCTCTTGCCCTTCAAACCGGGGAAGGTAAACAGGCTGAGGAGAAGCCTCTGAATCAGCAGGAGGCTGTGTGAGACGCGTACCGATAATACGCACCAACCCATCAGTGGGTTCATTGGCAAAAACAACCCCTTCACGGACCACCGAATGGCCCGGAAATGTGTTCTGCAAATCTGCATACCGGCAATAGATACTGTCACCCGATTTAATCTGGAGTTTGTTTTCTTCCTCCCTCTCCGAGGTTTCCACTTCCACCCTAAAAGTCCCAGAGTACTCCTCGGTCTCTGTGGCTTCCAGTTCCTTCCATTTCTGCCCATTCAGCCAGATTGCCACCGGAACAACATCCCGTTGATCGGTTTGATCCATATCATAATCAACCACTTCAAAGGTAATCCGGTCACCAGGATCCACTCTAAGCAACTCCTTACGTGACTGAGCAACCCCCCCCCCGGCATTCCTCTCAAAATCAAACCCTATGGGCACCACTCGGGCATCATTGTAGGTTGCTTGCAATTTTTGGGTCAGCAACCGGCTGCCTCCCCTAGTCGCCACGGAAGTTTCATCCGTATAACTGGCCAGAACCACGTCGCCCCCGGCAATTTCAAGGATTGAGTTTTCAGCCAGTGTGCTGACATCAACCTCAGTCGGAATGAAAACGTTATCTATATTTGCAACCTCTATATGGTTAATGGCAACTGAATCCCCCAGATATTCGTCAACTTGAAAACGTGCATAACGTAACTGAACCGGGTCAAAAAAGAACTCCCACTCCCGGTCGCGTTGTATGACCCCTGCTCCTGAAGCCGGGCGCAACTCGATGCCGGACAAATCCATAAGGACAGCTCCCACAATTTCCAATGGTTTAATGGTAAGGATTTGTGATCCCGCCGCGTCAATCTGCACCAATCCCACCCGTTGCCAAGAAAAACGGTGAGGGTCACCGGTTTTTTGCACCGTTGCCTCTATCATCTGATCTCCGAATTCCAAACGGAACAGTGAACCTCCCTCGATATGCGCTGAATTCACCCAAACCTCATAAGCACCGGGTTGTTGGGCATTAAAGGCCCATTTGAGCCAATCACCAGGCTTTTGCCAATGATGAACCCTTTTAACCTTATTTAGTTCACCAGCCGCAAACTCCTCCGTTTCCTTTTGCAACTCCACCTTATCTAAATCCATCACCAATGTCGTAGCTTTGGAACCATTTCTCTCAGGCTCATTACCAAAATATTTCTTGGCTGCCTCAAGGTCGAAATCAGCCTTATTAAAAGGTTTCAACTGGGGCTGTGCACTACTTGAATTGGCCCGCGCACGAGTTGCTGACAGGCCCGATGACCCTTGTTTTGACGCAGCAAAAATTATTAACTCATGCACTCCGGCCCTGAGCCACACATCCACTTGCTTGACATCACCTGATGGAGCGAGTTGAACCTTTCCATCCACAGCCACAGCCACTAAATCACCCTTTACTCCGATACGTACCGCCCCTTCACGCGGCTGGATCAACTTTCCGGCCCATATTGCCGCAGCCGGTTTGGCACCATTTTCATCCCCTTCTTCCGGGTTCCAGGATAACTCTAAAACCTCATTTGTAGTCGCTTGTGTTGTACGCGCCAATTGGGCAACCTGCGACCAAGTCGTGTATGAGGTATGATCCCCTTTGTAGATCATTTGTTTCATCACTCCGGACTTTTCCAAAACAGTCTGCGCGTCTTGAATTTGAGGCTGAGCTGCCAAGGTAAACCAGAATACTCCATCGTGACTTCCAAGCATTCGTCCCCGCACGGGAGCATTTTCTGCTGCATTAGGAGTATTCACCCTTATCCTCGAAACCGTATGAAGTTGCTTCATGTCCACGGTCAAAGCCTTTGGTGTCTGCCCATCCGGTTCGCTTTGCCAAAAAGATTCACGGCTATGGTCAATAGCCATCAATGGATTATGATCAATGGCACTATCCGAGGCTGCGGCTCCCGCAGGCAGTTCAGCCGTTGGGATAGCAGCACGAAACTCTCCGGTGTGGGGACCGGTTTCCTTTAACTCCACCTGCACCTGATCACCGCTGTCGGCTCTTAGGGTTACGGTCAACAGATCTGCCTCATCTCCAAAATCACGGTCCTCATCACGAATACGCATAAAAATCCTGTTACCCGGCTTGACTTCATTTGCCGGTCGACCTTGGGAAACCCGCCGGTCTTCTTCTGCTTCCTCTTTTTGTTCGCGTTCAAGTTGTTTGGTGAGAGTTTCTTCTTCTTGATCAATAATCTCGCTACTACCCACATCAAACTCCCCATCGGCAGCCACCCGAATTTCAACATCACTCAAGGGGACCGTCCTAAACTGTTTCTTAAACTCCTCTGGATAATCACTTTGGATGACATCCTTGCCGGTTATCTGTAGAACTCCGTCCTCAGGGGCCACAGAGCCCAGTCCTGTATCAATCTCTCCCCTAAACAATCCTTTACCGGCACCTGAACTACTCCGTAACAGAACCTTCTCCCTATCACCGCCGGGCTTTGTGGTGACTATTACCGGAATACTATTTTGGCCACGACTCACCCCCAAATCCCGGTCATGCACCACAATGGATAAGGCGTTTCCCGGAACATGAAGCCTCTTACTGTGCTGACCCAGTCGTCCCACCGTGCGAAGCAGGTTTAACTGCTGAAGATAACGTTGCTCGAGACCGTATATTTCAGAAAGACTGAAAAGCGTACGATTGGCCAACTCCACATCAGGCACTCGCTCCAGAATATGTTGAAACTTCTCGCGTGCTTCATCTCGTTGTTCCTGTCGGAAAGCCAGCAGGCCGGTTAAAAACTCTGCTCGAATGGAAACCTGCTGGTCGGGATTTTCTTCAAGCACCTTAAAGGCCTGCGCTGCCTTATCGTAAATCTTCTGTGCCATGAAGGATTCACCGATACCAAACTTGGCCTCGATGGCATGCGGAGTGCCGCTATAACGATTGGTAACCGTTGAGTATTCAACGCGGGCCACATCAAACCGTTGCCCTTTGAAATAACTCTTGGCCAACAGCAATTGCAACCGGGCTTTTGCATCTTCACTTTGCTGTTTGCTCTCAGGTTTTTCCGGGTCTGTAAATTTAATCAGCCAACCGCGTAAAACATCCTCCACAGCAGCCAGACGCTCCTCGTCCCCGCCCGCCATTAGATGATTGCAAACGAACTCGATCAGGTCGGGGGGAAGATCATTGCGATGTTGTTTAAACAGCCCTGCATTATCCTGATATAATTCCAAAGCTTTGTCCTGGTCTCCCAAACGCAGATACAAGGCCGCCTGCAATAGCGGCGCCATTGGACTGTCCTCGTCGATTGTCAGCCCCACCGCACCCATACGGGAATGGGCCCGTAAAACCGCGCTACGCCCCTCACTTTTGCTCTCCCTGGAAACACTGGTCACATGAGCGAGTGCGCCAGTAAGGAGAGTAGCGCTCTCCATGTATTTACCCTGTTCAAAAGCCTTTTGCGCATAGCTGCGGAAGGTATTCCATCGACTCTGATCATTATTCGTATACTTGGTGGCCCGAAACACACGCTGCAGGCGGGTTATGGGAAGTTCGGTATCAGCCCCGTCACCCAACAAATGATCACATGTGGCCCACGCAGAATAATCATGCCCACGCAAATCCCGTACCGCCTGATAGACAGCAAGCTTGCCGCCTTCGTCCAGCTTCTTGAAATCCTTGTAAGCCGGATTGCCCCCTTCAGTATAGGTCTGATTACTGATCGCAAAATCCCGCCATGTTCCGACAAACCCTCTCCAATCCTCATTGGCAAAGGGCAGGTCAGTTGAAGCCTGCTCCAATTGAGTAATTGCCTTGGAAAAAGCTGCCACATCACCCTGTAGGCGCAAGATATCAGTAGCCTTGTGCGCAGCCACTCGCAGATTTAATTCAGGCCAGCGATCTTCAATATGTTCCCGCAGTTGTGCGGGTGGGTTTCCCCCATTGACAAGAAACCGCTCGGCACAGCTGCGTTCCTCTGACCTCCCTTGTGTAGGCATCTGGGCGATTCGTTTCCACCAGTCCAAAGCCTGATTTTTTTGATCTAATTTCCACAATACATCACCGGTATAATCTGCATAAATTGAGCTCAAATCCCCCTTGATAGCCCATTGATAAATCTGGTTGGCAAGATTGCCATCTTGAAGGCGTTCAGCCACCTGCATTAAATCTCGTTGAAAAGAATAATTTACCCGACCTTTGGCGGGGGGCATGCGCAAAGCTTGCTGCACAATCTTTTTAGCCTCCGATTTATCTTCATCACTGCCACTCATATATAATGACAAAATTCCGTGAGCAGCGTCGTGATTCTGGGAATGTTTTTTCCAAAGGGCGCGGGCCAGCGCGCGAGCAGTCTCAGGATCCTTCTTTTTACTATAGGAAACCAATGCATGCCTTTGCGTATCAACCAAACGCAACTGGTTAAGAGGACTTAAACTATTGAACTGCTTGAGTGCCTCTACACGCAAAGGAACAGCCTTGGTCGGATTATCCTGTGGCCTTGGATATTTTATTAATGCCTGAAACAAAGGCTCCCGGTTCTGTGCTGCCAGCTGGTCAGTCACAAATTTAGCCTTGTCACGCTGTTCCTTGTTTCCTTTCATCGATGAGGCCCATTTGCCGAGGTAATCACGATAATAAGTTACCGTCAGATAATCACGGCGCTCTTTGAGCAGCATCGCCACGTCTTTACGAAACTGCCCTCCATCAGGTTGGCCAGTAAGAAGATCATTAATAAGTGTCTGCTGACTGGAACTATATAAATGGGTTTCCTTGGAAGCCTCACGCGCATGAACAAGCGCCTTGGCCTCATCCTTCACCCGTTCACGGTAGAGCGTACGCGACAGGGCGTACCGCAAGGCCAACACATCAGTGAACTTTCCAGATTTAATCGCAGTTGCTATAGCTCCAGTAAGAGTGCGATCGGTATCGGTTACTTGCTTTTTGAAGGCGGTCTCTTTTGTTTTGGTGTCCGCTTGAGCCTTCTGCAGCTCACTCTGGCACTGCTGGACCAGTTTTACAGCCGTCATTAAAGTAGTTTGAGCAGCCTTTTTTGCATCCGGCTTGGGAGCCTTATTAAAGGCATCACGTTTTGCTTTTTCGTCAGCCTTGGCAGTTTCGAGATTTTTTTGAGCTTCGGCCTGGGCCTTGACTGCACTACTCCAGGCAGTATTGGCCCCATCAACCATCCATAGGACGTAATAGTAAGCCATACTGCCTGAATGGGCTGCATGAGATAGAGCTGGCTGAATTGTCCGTGCAGCCAGATTCGAATTATTTTCCCGGGCGTGGGCATGTGCCACACTGAGAAGGACCTCCCACCGCCGACGATCGTTGGGGAATTTCCCCGCCATTCCCCGCACTTCAACCTCAATTTGTTGTGCCTTTAATGCCGCGTTATGCATATAGGAAATTTGTGCAGCATAAAGATCCGGCCCATCCCTAAACCCGCGTGCCTTCCGCATACTTTCCACAGCATTAGCCCACTGACTTTGAGCAGCATAACTTTGGGCCATCAAGTGGTGCAGGTTAAACTGTTGGATACGGTTTAATGGCGGGCGTTTTTGAATGAGTTTTTGGGCAGCCTGATTGGCTTCTGCCCAACGTGAAACAGCCCGGTACTCGGTTATAGCACGGAAACCGGCGCGAAGTGTGTAAGGCCCAGCAGGAAGCTTTTCGACCATGTTCTCGCAGAGTTGCGCCGAGCGAATTCGGAGCCGTGGATTCCCCTCTTGCCCATACAGTTCAGAAGCCCTTTCAGCTGCCTTGCGGTTGGCAGCTCCGGGCTTGTGTTCCCACAAAAGACGCAATACATCAGCCGCCGCAGACCTTTTACGGTTGCGTTCCAAACCATCAGAAACGCGTAAAGCAACATCCAGAGCCTCTATTGAATCCGGATAACGGGTAAGATACTGGCGCCCGATTGTAATAAGTTCATCACGACGTCCCATGACCTCCAACCCATCGAGGAGTTTTAACATCACCTGAGGATGTTCGCCGTGACGACTCTGGGATTTTACAAAACGGTCAGCAACCCGCACCAAACCGAATACGCGACCCTCATTATAATACAAGTCCACGAGCTCGATCATAACCTTCGCTCCCTCAGGTGAGGTATCCAGTGACTTATTCAGCTGCGCCTCCAGTTCGGCGGCTTTTTTATCGATGGCACTTGGGCCGGCCTTATCCGCAGCCATTGAAAGCCATGGCATGAGGACCAGAAAAATGGCTATAAGCTTTATCATTTGTTTTAGCATCAAGGATTAAAAACCGGATTTTGCCAGCGCCTGGGAAATGCGTTTAGCTTCGGGCGCAAGCTGGCTCCCGGGAAATTCATCAATTAATTGATCAAATCGCTTGCGAGCCTCTGCACGACGATCCAATCGAAACAGACAGCGCCCATAGTTAAAGAGGATTACATCCAGAAAATTTGCATCAGGATGATCAGAAAGTACTTTTTCAAACACATCAACCGCCCGTCCATAATCCTTCTTTTGGTAGTAGAAACTTGCCATCTTTGCCACTGCATCCCCCACGCGGCCACTTTCAGGGTGCTGATCAAAAACCATCTTGTAGGCCTGAAAGGCCCGCTCGTACATTTGTTCGGCATTACCCCGGGCGGCCTTGGCCATAGCTTCGTAACACTCCCCGATTCCGTACTGCCCTTCCCCTCTTAATTGACTCTTGGTCAAGCGTGTAAGGTTGGTGTAAAGCGCAATGGCCCGGGCATGGTCGCCTGATTTCTGTGCAACACGCGCCTGCTGGAGAATGGCCTCATCCAGATAAATACTTTCAGGAAATTCGCGTTGCAGCCGAAGGCTCATGGCAGCCGCTAAATTAAGCCGGTCCATGGCAAAATATATCCGCCATAATTGAACATAAGTTTCCTCAAGCAAACCTCCTCCGATCTTGCGTGCTTCAGTGGCAATCTCCTCGCATACCCCCAAAGCCTCCTGGTACTTACGTTGCGCTTTGTCATCCAGACCAAAATCCCGATATTGGGTGCCTATTTGCGTCAAAGCACTGGCCGTTTTGAGCTTGGTCTTTAATGCCAATTCCGCATCCCCAATTTCAGTACGGGTCACACGAACCCCTCCCAGATTTCCTTCAACACACTTGGCTCCGGTAAATAAATCCCGCGGACCTGCAGAAATATTAAGGACGTCTTGGTAGCTCACCCGGATTAAATCACCGGGTTGTGCCTGAAGTTTAGCATCGCCATTTACCACCTCAGATTCGGCCTCAACAGGAATCACCCCCCGGAACAAGCCCGTATGTATTGTCCCATCATTCTGTTCCTTATCAATTTCCTGAACCAAATCCTCATCTGAGCTAGCAGCCGGAAGCGAATCAGCCGATGGAATAGAATGTGTTTCCCCAGATTCAGTTGGCGCAGAATCAACCGGCTTGGAAATAACCTTATCTGCAGGTTTCTTTTCGGTCTCTTTCAGTGTCATTTCCACCGTGTCCACGACCTTAAAGGGATCCACCTGCACTTGTTCTGCAACAGGCTCAACACCCGAGACAGTCGATCCAACCGATTTCTCCACGGGAGTAGCTGGCGCAACCGCTCCCTCAGCAATCATTTTGGCCTTTTCTTCTTCTATTTCTATAGGCGTTTTCTGCCGAAGCACCTGCACCTTGACTTTCAAGTTATCGGCCTTGTCGGTCAAGTCGCGGTCAGCATCACTCACCTGAATATTGGCCTCCTTGCCCAACACTACTCCCTGAAGTGCCTCTGAAAACGCCCCGTCCATCACCTGCACCAAAGCATTGCCCACTACGGTCACTGCTTTTTTTCGATCCACATTAAAATCCCGGTTTGCTGTATGAGAGTCCACATAGTCGACCTGAACCTTTGTTGTCCCGGTTACCTCAATAATGCCATTACCCTTTCTGGCTTTACCGAGTCGGGTAGGAATAGAGCCGAGAACCACTCGCACATTGCGCCCCACCGGAAGGCATTGGACTGTTTCCTCATCCCCCTCAGAAGTTCGCACCTTTATCGGCACCGGTTCATTTCTCTCCAGAATCGCTAAATCAGCGTCTTCGATCTTCACGAAGAATCGCTTGCCCGCTTCCAGCTTTTCGGCGTTCTGATCTTTTTCCCCAACTGCTGTACCCACCTTTTCCAGTGCAGCGATTGCACGGCCATAATGGCCCTGCTTGAAATGGCCAAGACCAATATAGTAATAGGCCTCATTCACCTGCTCAGCGACCGGGAAATCTTCTATCACCTTGCGCATCACCTTGAAGCACTGGCCATAGTGTCTTCCTTCAAAAAGACATGTGCCCATTTTCAATGTTGCCAAAGCCCGTTGACTGGTGTCTGTGTTTTCCTCGTTGGTTACTGCTTCAAAATGTACACGCGCCTTATCGTAAGCGTTACCCTTTGTTAAATGATGCTCACCCAGTTTCAAATGCGCCTGATAGCGGATTTTGCTTTTGGGATAGCGTTCCACCACCGACTGCCAAATCTCCAATGCCTTTTCCTGCTCACCTGCGTCGTAACGCAAATCCCCAGCCTGCAGCAACTTCCGGGCAGCCCGATCCTCAATGATGGACCCGCGCATTGGTGGTTTTGCCGGCGCAGCACCGGCGATGAGGACCGGGTTGGACCCGAAAAAAAGAAAGGCAATACCAAGGAAAATATGTTTGGAAATCACAGGTAGTATCCGACGTATTTCAAGAGTCACTCCATCAATATATTTTAAATGTCTGGGTTGCCCCATTGTAATCACCCCTCAGGAGCCGGCAAAAATATTTATCAGCCCTTTTGTGTCATTTTGCGACACAACCAACTTACCTTTGAGGACGTGCTAAGGCGACAGGACCAAGGGTACTTTGTTTGGCATCAAAAGCAAACTTCATCGGCACAAAAAAGCCCCGCCCTTAATAAGGCGAGGCTACCATTGAGTTGAGTAATATTAACCAAACAACTCCATAACTGGTTTGGCTCCATCGTCAACCAACCTCACAGGCCGACCGAGAGGTGTTTCCACTTCCTTGCCGTAATCAATACCCATTGCATGGCAAATACTGGCATGCAAATCATGAGGGTTAACCGGTCTTTCGGCAGGCATTATGGCGTCCTCATCAGATTTACCAATAACCTGCCCCCCTTTGATTCCTCCTCCTGCCATGAAACAACTGAAACAACGTGCATGATGATCGCGACCGGCATTGTTATTAATTCGTGGTGTGCGACCAAATTCACTGAGAACGATTACCATGGTTTTATCCAATTTCCCACTGACCGCCAAATCCTCCACCAGTGAAGCCAAAGCTGGATCCATGATATCACCATGATTCTGCATGGCAGGAAAGTTGTTGTTGTGTGTATCAAACCCCCCCCGATTGACCTGCACAAAACGCACCCCGGTTTCAACCAGACGCCGCGCAAGGAGCGCACCGCGGCCAAATTCTGTATCCCCATAACGGGCAATTGTCTTAGGGTCCTCCCCATTAAGTTCGAAGGCCTTTAATGCAGGGCTGCGCATCAGGTTAATCGCTTCCTTGGTAGCCGTATTGACCGCTTTGGATTCATTCGCCCCGAGATTACGTGCATTGCGTAAATTCATTTTGGCTAACACATCCAGTCGCTTATTTCCGCGCATCTGAGTAATTCCCGAGGGAAACGCTAGATAAGGATCCTTCTCACCAGGGCGACCCACATAATACGCCTCACACTTTTGCCCCAAATAGCCTGCGCGCCGGGCATTGCCACTTATGGTAATAAAAGCCGGTAAATCACCAAGTCGTTCCTTTTCGTGAGTCACTACAGAGCCGATTCCAGGATGAACCAAATTACCACTCTCGTTATAACTGGTTTGCAACTGATAAGACGCACGCCCGTGAGCCCCATTGGTGCCAGCAATCGATCTGATTAGCGCGGCATGATGCATCTGCTTGGCCAGCTTGGGGAAAATGCCACTAATTTGAATCCCGTCAGCAGAGGTCTTGATAGGATCAAATTCACCCGCAACAGGACGACCCGGTTTGGGATCCCATGTATCTATGTGGCTCATCCCCCCGCCACACCAAAAAAGAATAACGTGCTCGGCATTTGCCTGCTTGGTTTCTCCAGCACGGGCTAACATTTGGGCAATGGGCATTCCAAGCAGTGTCGCGCTGGAAATCCCCAGCATCCGCCGGCGGGTCATTTGGTAATCAAGGCATCCTTGGTTCATGTGTGCTCCGTTCAGTTGTATATAATTTTATGGGATATAACGAAATTCATTACTGTTAAGTAGCGCCCAACGCAGATCAGCCATGCCTTCAAGGGCCGGCTTTCCGGTGCCCACAATCTCGCGGGCAAACTCCATTTCCTGCACATCAGGCTCCCGAGTCAAAATCTCCATGTAAGCCAATTTTATTGCCTCTTTAACATTCTGTTTTCCTTTCCCCAAGAGCGTGTACATCGGCTCCAAGGTTCCCACCCGGGCGGCTTCATGAGTAGCTTTGCCGTTGAGCATCATTAACTGCTGACGCATGCTGGGATTGTGCTCGCGGAAATTGGCTAAACTATCACGAGCAGGCTGACCGAAAACTCGCAGAAAATGGGCAGGAGGCGCTGGGGTTGCCATCCTCATGGTGCTGCCAAATCTAGGATTGTCGTCCACCTTCCGCTCAACCTGTATATACTTATATTTCATTCGTGGCTGATTATTCGCACGCACCATGTTCTGCTCCATCTGTTGCTGGCGCTGCAACTCGGCATCATTCATCATTTTCATGGATGCAAGATCCTTTTGCAGTTCACTCTTGAGGAGTTCATCAAAATTTAATGCGATCTGTCCTTCAAGATCATACCCCCCGCCCCCCATGGGCCTAGCCATCATATCGGACTCCATGTTAGGCTGAGACCCTGAGTCTCCCGATGGAGATGCGCTCCCTTCAACGACCCCATCGGCAACACGCACACGCTCCGAGTAGGTTCTGATGTTTTCTCCGGGTGCCCACTTGTGCTCAGTAAGATGTCCGGAAACGACAATACTATCATAGAGTACCTCACTGACCATTCGTCGCGATTTTGCTGCCGCAAAGTTTTCAACCGCTGCCTTTTGCTCAGCCAAGGGAAGATTAGGATCAGCATGACCCAGAGCATAAGTATCGGTAAGCAAAATCATTTTGATAAGGCCCTTTATGTCGTATCCGGAGGCCACAAATTCATCGCTCAAAAAGTCCATGGCCTCACGGTGAGTCACCAAATCCTGAAAATCGTCGACTGGCTCATAAAAACCCCGGCCGACCAATTCAGCCCACATGCGGTTCACCAAATTACGTGAAAAATAACGATTATAAGGGCTGGTCACCTTATGAGCCAATTCAGTGCGCTGCTGACTTTGCCGATAAAGGTCTCCCTCGATATCTAAAGCTTTTGTGGCGGCCTTCACTTCCTTGGTGACTGCCAAGCTAAACCCTTTATCATTATCGAAGGCTGCGGCGGTATCGGCATCATCCAAGAGGTCTTCAATGCTCTTACCTGCAGCAGCCCCAGAAGCCGCCAATGTTTCTGCCGCACGCTTGGCTTCCAAACGCTTCACAAAATCGGGAACCGTCGAAGTGTCTTCCAAATCGAAGGGAAACTTAGGGGAAACCGGATTGCGGGTCGGCGGCTTACGCCTTTCAGGGGGCCACAGGACTGTGGTGTCTTTCCCTTCAGTGGTATAAACGCGGCGGGAGAACTGATTTTCTACGCGGCGGGTTTTACCAAAGTAAGTAGCCAACTCATAAAACTGTTTCTGCTTCCATACATCAAAGGGG
>JASLKQ010000071.1 GCA_030747505.1 Verrucomicrobiota bacterium
TGCCGACCAATCCAGCAACCAGCCCGATAACCGATTTTTTCCGGTCAGTTTTAGCTGCCCATAAATCCTCATCCAGTCTCTTTAACAGTTTTGTTAAATTACGCTCTCCCAATGCGTCTCCCAGGGCGAAGGCTTTTGCGTGTTTGCCTTGGGTCACAATCGACCTCACATCTTTGACTGTAATCTCCGCGGATCTACCCACATATACTGCCAGCTTGTCACATTCAGAAACTATCGCTCTGGCATCAGGACCTACAAGTTGAGCTATCTCGTTAACAGTCGAATAGTCCGCCTTTTTCTTGAGTAACTTCAGTCTAGACCCAATTAACTGTTCCGCCTTGGCCTGCCAATCACGATCGTCCAAGCTGAGCGCAGCGAACTCCTCAGCATAACCGACCTTGGAAGCCGTCTTGTAAAAGGATTTTCTCTTGTCTGCTTTAGACGAACTGACCACCAACCGCACCCCTGACCAATCAAAAGTTTTCAGTTTTGTCGCTAAATCAGCGAGGGCCTGACTGACATCGTTCGCCTTAGCAGTGCGATCATCCCCCAGATAGTTGCAGGCTTTAAACCAGATAACTTTGCCTCCACCAAAAAACGGCAACGTTTCCATGGCTTCATTAAGTCTGCCCAAAGCCTTCGAAGCTTCGCCGGCTGTAGCCGCTTGGGCTTCAACTATCTCATTGTCCTCACCTTCATCCTCCTCACACCATTTTTGATATATTTGACGTGCGCGCTGTGACACAGCAAATTCATCATCTCCGTAAATGAACGCCAGAGGTCCTTTAGGGATTTCCTTACTCATCAGTCAATCCGCCCTCCTCTTCACCGCTTTGATTAATCTGCTCCAATACCTCACTCATATCCTCTACCTCCTCAAAAAGAGAATCGGTAACATAGACGGGCACTTTCTGGGAAGCTGCAATGGCAAGGCAATCACTGGGGCGAGCATCCAATTCCACAATTTTGACTCCGAGTTCATTCTCCATTTTGAGAATCATCCGTGCGAAATAGGTGGAATTCTTAAGCTCGGTTATTATCACCCGCTCCACTTCGATACCAAAACCCTTAAAAACATCCGACATTAAATCATGAGTCAAGGGTCGCTCTTTAGGTGCTTCACTCAAGAAATTTCCAATCACCTGCGCCATAGCTGCCTCCACTTGAATAATGAATACCTTCTCTTCATTACCCAAAAAAATAGCCGCACCACTATGCGCGGGCAAAATACCCCGAATCTGAATCAGCGAGACCTCCGCGTTCACAGCACCAATCTAGGGATCATCAGCCCGATTGACAAGCCCTTGCCGAATACGGCAGAATGGGTCCGTTGAATTTTCAGGATAAGATTCTCACCGTGCAAACCCTCCCAACTTGGCGGGACAACCATCGAAACAACGGCAAAAAGCTTGCAGCCACCAACGGTTGTTTCGACATTCTCCATGCCGGCCATGTCAGTTATCTTCAAGCCGCCCGAAATGAAGCTGACGCACTAATTGTTGGTATCAACAGTGACCGCTCCATTCGTGAATTAAAAGGGCCCAACCGTCCAATTCATACCGAAAACGACCGCGCTAGCGTCATTGCTGCCCTAGCATCAGTAGATGGAGTATTTATCTTCGATGAACTCCGCGCTACTGAATTCCTCAAACTCCTTCGACCTGACATATACGTGAAAGGAGGAGACTATTCCCTCGAGGAACTCCCCGAAGAGGAACGACAGACAGTTGCCAATATAGGTGGAGACATAAAAGTGCTGGGACTTATTCCAGGAAAATCCTCGAGCGAAATAGCCCAAAGAATCCTCAATACCTGAGGTTTCCAGCTTGCCAAGCCTCATATGCTTTGGCAGGTTCGGCTATGGCGGCTGAACAAAAAAATTCGGATTCCCGATTTTATCTACCTGCGGACGACTTCTTTCCTCAACACGCCGACACTGGACTCACTTATGATGATGTGACATTGGCCACATTATACTCAGACATTTTACCGAAAGATGCGGCACTGGATACAACGTTGGCTGAAGGCATCAACCTTCACTTACCCATCATTTCGGCCGATATGGACACGGTGACAGACCATCGAATGGCCATTGCAATGGCACTCAACGGAGGGCTCGGCCTAATCCATTACAACATGACTGAAAAACAACAATTGAAGGAAGTCAGTCGTGTTAAGAACCACGTTCATGGTCTCATTCAAGAACCCATCACTGTTACTCCAGATTTAAGTGTTGGCGATGTATTAACCATCATTGAGGAGAGGCACTATAGCTTTAGTACATTCCCAATAGTTGACAACCATGGACAGCTTAAAGGCCTGCTTCCCGGCAGCGTTGTCAAAGCCCGCTACGCAGACAGACAGGTATCCGATGCAGCCATCACACGAGATAAGGTTCATACCATTAGCCAAAAAGACCTTGAGCCTGACCCTATTAAAATTGCTGATGACTTTTTCACCGACCATCCGGGAATCAACAAATTGCTGGTTGTTGATTCTGAAGACAAGCTCCACGGCCTATTCACTTTGAGTGATGTAGAGCGTATTACCCAGGAAACACAGGCACAATTTAAGCCCGCACGCGATCAACATTTCCAGCTGCTTTGTGGTGCAGCCATCCCCACCTCACGAACTGAATCGGGAAAACTGGATCACGACCGTATCATTAATCATGTCGGGGCACTGGTCGATCGCGGGATGGACATTGCCGCGGTTTCAACCGCCCATGGTCATACCATTGGTGTTGGTGAAACCATCGGCCTCATTCGTGATACATTTAAGAATTTGCCGATCATTGCCGGCAACGTTACCAGCAGAGATGGAGTAGAATTTCTGGCTGATGCAGGAGCTGATTCCATTAAAGTTGGCCAGGGGCCAGGTTCCATTTGTACCACTCGAATTGTTGCTGGAGTAGGCATCCCTCAACTGACAGCCCTTTACACCGCTTCCAAGGGTGCTCGTAACAAAGGGGTTACTGTCCTCGCTGATGGCGGCATCACCAAAAGCGGAGATATTGTAAAGGCTCTCACACTGGCCGACGGCATTGTCTGCGGAGGTCTACTTGCTGGCTGTCAAGAGTCCCCTGGAGAAATTGTCGAAATTAGCGGAAAACGTTACAAACAATATCGAGGGATGGGCAGTTTGGCTGCCATGAAGGCAGGGAGCGCAACTCGCTATGGCCATTCCAGCAAGGACACCACCCGCAAAGCCACTGCTGAAGGCGTAGAGGCATTAAAAGAAGTTTCTGGATCCGTAGATCAAACACTTCAACAACTGACCGGCGGCATCCAAAGCGGAATGGGATACCTTGGAGCCAAGAACCTTGACGCGTTACGCGAGAAAGCCCACTACATTCGGCTAAGCCCAGCCGGACTACACGAAAGCAAGCCGCACGACGTGATTGAGGTCAAAGCTACACTAACCTAAAACTGCACCGGACTGTTCATCCTCCCGCATTCCGGACAAAGGGAGCGTTCCACGTCATCGTCATCAGTGTACACATAGTCACAATCCTTACATCGAAAAATTCGATCTCCACTTGGCTTGAGACCATAATTCACGTCCCGCCGCCGCATGTAAAAGGCCAATAAAGACCAACCAATCATAACTATAAGAAGAAAGAAAAAAACAATCTCAGAAGAGGACATCGGTCATGGAATTTGTTCAACTATATTAGTTATAAAAGAAGGATCAACATGCCAGTGGAACAATAAATCACCTGTTTCTACAGAGTCGCTGGCTGGGGGAGATTTTTCAAAATAGATTTTTTTTAGCGAAATGTCCAAAGCAACAATATCGGCCGGTTTATGCCCCGAACTCTCGAGCAAGACTCCACTCAAAACCCGACCCTGTGAGTCCACCACCACTTGCACACGTGATGGAAATAAAACACTTTCAACCTGCCAGTCTGAAATTAAGGAAACCGGCTCAGTCAGTGCACGCTTGCCGAGAACACCTTCAATAGTTAGTCGACTTGAATTTTCCATTCGAAGAGGCGGCACAGTAACCGTAGATATTACTGGAGGAGGCTTCACAAACAGTTGTACATCAAAGGAAGGATTCTCCACGTGTACTTGAGCGATTAAATCCCTGACAAGGTTAGATTGACCAGGAATAGGCATGTCCGGTGGAACCCATCGCGCTAACTGATGTTCCATGTGGGTAGACCTAAGCCAAACACTTGAAAACCCGTGTTTATTTGGCCGACTCAATGCAACAGGATCCTCAAGAGCAAGCCAGTTCAACAGGTTTGAATTATTTACACTTTTTAGTTTTACCGGAGATAGAGAGCTTGTTTGTTGGGAATTATCTGAACCTATCCAAAAGAATAAAACCTGCAAAACGAAGACAACTGCAACCCACCAACCCCACTGAGTTGATTTAGTTGCTTCAGGTTCAATCATTCAAACATCCCTGGTTGTGTTGCCAGCCATGTTTGCTCAACTCCTGCTGACTCCGCCAAAGCGACAAATCGCATAATTTTCTCATATTTAACGCCTCGATGTGCCTGAAGAACTAGCAATAGACCTTTTCCGTCAGCTTGATCAGCCATAGACTTCAACTCTTGCCTGAGCCTGGCCTGTTCAATCTGCTGGTTCTGAAAAAACAAACGAGCATCGTGATCCATAGCCACCACCACTGAATGAGAAAACCCTTCCGGACGCGCCCGAGAACCATCCGGTAAATGCAGAACAGGCGTTCCTTCAGTAAGCAGCAAAGCAGAATTCGTAAGAAGGTGAAAAAGAAACAGAAACATCACTCCCGCCAGCGAAACTGCATTAGGCTTATCATTTAGGAATTTATGATTACGCCTGAATCTCACTTCTTTTCTTCCTCACCAAATTCTACCGAATTATCCAAAGCCTCGAGCTTCACCTTCTTCCGCCCCCTCCGTACCGACCCCTTCAACTCACCCACCATTCGCAAGGCTCGCAACCCGGCTTTTTGCATATCTATTATGATTGTGCCAATGACTGCTACAAGATGGTTATACCCAACATAACAAGGTACTCCAATTGCCAAACCGAGTGCCAGTGGCATCAAGGATTTCGCGAAATGCGCATGATGATCGGTAATCACTTCTTCACCAGTTTCCATAAAACCCAAAACAGCCCCGAGCAAACCCAGAAGGGGTGCAATCTGCCCGATTGTCGATAAAACGCCCAAACGTTGCTCCAAAAGGGCGACCTCCTCTGATCCATGTTGCTCCAGAATCTCCTTCACTTCTTCGCGCGGTAGTTGGTGGTTTTCCAAAACAACTTTCACTATCCGGGCCGTTGGGCTCGGAGTTGCATCACAAATACCAATAGCCTCCACCAAATTATTCTGGCTGAGCACATTCTTCAGACCACCCAACAGCGCTGTGGTATTAATCTGAACTCGATGATATGCAAGACGACGTTCTACGAAAACTACTATTCCCAGTGCACTGGCAATCAACAGCATCCAGACCATTGGCCCTCCTTGTAGCAATGTCGCAGCTAGCATTCCCGTTTGTAAAACAAGCAACCGCTCAGGTCACGCCTAAAGCCTAGCCTTTACACATCACTGCCAATAAAGACAAAATAACTTACCCTTGCGGGTTGCCCACATGGATTTGCATCCTAAAGCTATGGATCAACCCGATCAATTGCGTGAACTTTTTCGCATGCAGAAGGCCCTCAACGAGCGTATTGGCGTGCATACCGATGGCATGAGTGATGAGCAGAAGACCGAGTGGGTGCTGAACTACTGTCGCGCCATGGGTCAGGAAATGGCCGAACTCACCGACAGTGTGCCGTGGAAATGGTGGGCCAAATATCAGAAACTCGACGAGCAAAACGCGCGGGTGGAGGTGGTGGATTTATTTCACTTTCTGATCAGCCTCGCGCAGGTGCTTGGCATGAGTGCCGATGATGTTTTTGAGGCTTACGTCAAAAAGAACGAGGTCAATTTCCAGAGGCAGGATAGCGGTTACACTGAAAAGGACCACGACGACTCAAAACACATCTAACCATGCCCTCCACGACCCCGCCACCTGAGCATCTTCGGAAGGAAGTCGATAGTGTGCTCATTGGCGAAACCGAAATCGCTGCGCGCGTGCGCGAACTGGCCGCAGACATCGAACGCGACTTCGCAGATCGAGATCTCCTGGTGGTGGCCCTCCTTACCGGCACCGTTCCATTTCTAGCCGACCTCATCCGCCACATCACCCTTCCTATGAGGCTCGATTTCATCGGTGTCTCCAGTTACGGCAACAACACTGCACCCGGCGAACTGGTGTTCACCAAGGAGTTGAGGCTTGAGGCGGAAAATCGTGATGTGCTACTGGTTGACGACATCCTTGACACCGGCAAAACCCTGCGCGCTGTGACTGATAAACTCAATGCCTTGAAACCACGCAGCCTCAAAACCTGTGTGCTCCTCGAAAAAAAATCGCGACGCGCCGAGAAGATCATGGGCGACTATGTTGGTTTCGAGGTCCCCGATGCCTTTGTAGTCGGATACGGACTGGATTATGCCGAGTGCTACCGAAACCTGCCATTTATCGGCATCTTGAAGCCGGAAGTCCATGCATGAAAGTGGGAGTCAAATTTTGGTCCTACTTCCGTGACCATACCGGCTGTAAGGAAACAACCATCGAAATGGAAGAAGCTGCAACCCTCGCTGACTTGATGAATAGGGTGCATGAACAATTCCCAAAGCTAGCAGGCACCGAAAATTGCACCCTCAAGGCTGTCGGCGTGGAATATCAGGATGACGATTTTGTGTTGAATGATGGCGACGAGGTTTCGCTATTCCCCCCCGTGCAAGGAGGCTGATGAAACGCGTACTGACTTTAACCCATGACTCCATCATTGAATCTGCACCCCAAATGAATGACGGCATGGGGGCGGTGGTGACTTTCCTCGGAGTGGTGAGAGACACGGAGGATGGCGAGGCCATTACCGCCATCAACTATGAAGCCAATGAGGAAATGGCGCTGCACCAGTTTGGTTTAATTTTCGATGCCATAGAGAAACGCTGGCCGGTTGAATCAGTGCGCCTTGTGCATCGTTTGGGAGTGGTACCGGCGAAGGAGGCGTCGCTGCGAGTGGAAGTTATCACACCTCACCGCGCAGAGGCATTTGAAGCGTGCCAGTTCCTGATCAATGAAATGAAGGACAAAGTGCCGATCTGGAAACGGCCGCAGTAATTTATTTACTTCAACTCAATACTGACCGGACAGTGATCTGAGCCCATCACTTGCGTCAGGATGGACGCACTCTTTAATCGCGGTCGTAAATCCTCTGAAACCAACACATAATCAAGCCGCCAGCCAATGTTCCGCTCTCGAGCGTTGTGCATATTGCTCCACCACGTGTAATGGCCGCCTCCGGGCTCAAACTCACGAAAGGTATCCACAAAGCCTGCCTTCACATAAGCGCCAAAACCTGCCCGCTCCTCCGGAGTAAAACCGTGCGTGTTCTTATTGGCCTTGGGATTGGCCAGATCAATCTCCGTGTGGGCCACATTGAAATCACCACAGAAGACAACCGGTTTGCGGCGTTTAAGTTTCTTTAAGTAGGCGAGAAAATCGCGATCCCACTTCTGACGGAATGGCAAACGTGCCAGACTCCGCTGAGCGTTGGGCACGTAGGCGTTAACAACAAAATAGTCTTCAAACTCCGCTGTCAGCACGCGCCCCTCCCTGTTGTGCTCGGCCCTGCCGATGCCCCGAATAATTTTCTTGGGAGTAGACTTGGTGAAGGTGAGAACGCCCGAATATCCCTTTTTCTCGGCAGGGTTCCAGTGCATCTGATAACCACGTGGCCAAACCTGATCCACCTGCTCAGGGAAGGCGCGGCTCTCCTGCACGCAAAGGATGTCCGGCTTTGCCTTCTTGAGCCAGTCCATGAAACCCTTGCGTAACACTGCACGCAACCCATTCACGTTCCAGGAAATCAGCTTCACACCTGCTTTACGGTCCCCCAATAGACATCCAGCCTCTTGGTCAAATAAAGTTTCACCGCCCTTACCAAAGCCTTGGCCTCGTGTTTTTGGCCTTCAGCAACAATCCGTTTCAGCGACCAGTCGGGTTTCACGTGAAAACTTTCCTGAGCAATGACCGGCCCCTCATCCAGGTGCATACTCACAAAATGCGCAGTGACCCCAATAATCTTCACGCCATGCTCATAGGCCTGACGATACGCCTGGGGACCGGGAAAGCTTGGCAAAAGCGAAGGATGAATATTGATGATCTTGTTCTTGAAGCGCCACACGAAGTCCGGCGAGAGGATTTTCATAAACCTCGCCAACACCACAAAATCCACCTCGTATTTATCCAACACCTCCAGTACGCGCTTCTCTGCGCGCTTGCGATCGTTCCACGGAATATACACAAAAGGAAGTTTGTGGCTCCTGGCCAAGGACCCGAGGTCGGCGCGATTGCCAATGATCACCACCGGCTCCGCCTTCTTTAATTGCCCCTTCTTGAACGCTGCCAAAAGTGCCTCCGGACAGGCCGGTTCCCGCGTTACCATAATGGCTGTGCGCTGTTTACGCCTCGGTTCAGTAAGCCGCAGCTTGATTTCCATGCCCAGATCAGCCGCCAGCGCATCGAGACCTCTCCTCAGAGTCGTCGGCTTCAACTGGCCATCCTTCCAGGAGGCCTGGAGCACCATACTGAATTGTCCGCGCGTTACCGCTTCTTCCAGAGCCTCAATGTTTGCCTTTTGTTCAAAGAGAAAGTTCGTCACGCGTGCGATCACACCGGTCTTGTCCCGGCCTATTACGGTAATTGTGGCATATCTCTGCACGAGATCGAGAGCAAACCAAACAGATCGTGTGAACGCAAACCGTTTTAACAGAAACCATGGCAAGTAAAACTAATGATCCTTTTTAAGAGTTCTATAATACTCCCGTGGATAATCGGCGGGACGGGCTCTGTCAGGATGGCGCATAGGAAAGGTCGGACCGCGGTCCGGCGCCAGCCGCAGGTTGAGCCCTCCGGTTTCTCTCAGTAATTCAAATAGACGTGTATTCAGGTGCTCCACCAATTTTTTATATTTTTCGTTAAAGATCAGGTTCTTCGATTCATCCGGGTCATCCTGCAAATCGTAGAGCTCGTTCATGTCCCAAATACCGTGATAACGAATGTACTTGTACCGCGCACCGCGCACCGCATGGATTGTGGGGGTATGCGGATAGTTGCGTTCCCAAAAATACTCGTAGAGCACGTAGTCGCGCCAAGCGAGCTCCTTTCCACATGCAATCGGCCAGAAACTCGCCCCATCAAACGTGCCTTTTGGCACACGAAACCCTGCCGCCTCAATCAGCGTTGGCCCCAGATCAATGTTGGCCACTACTTTTTTCACCGTGCTGTCCGCGGGGACCCTTTCCGGACAATGCATCAGTAGTGGCACCCGCATGGAGTGCTCGTAGGCCGTGCGTTTATCAATTAAACCATGCTCACCGAACTGAAAACCGTTGTCACCCATATACACCACCAAGGTGCGTTCAAGTTGACCTGTCTTCTTTAATTGATTCATGAGCGCACCCACGTGATCATCCACGGCCAGCAACGTCTCACAGTAACGCAGGTAGTAATTATTGAGGTCAAAGTCCGGCAAGTTGTACGCGAAATCCACTCCGTGCCGGCTATTGCGCTGGTTCTTCAGCCACATGGGCTTGTCGAGATAGTTCTTCTTGGTGTTGGCAAAGGTCTTGGGCAAAGGCATGCGCTTGTCCTTGTAGCGACCCAGATGACGATCGGCTGCCACAAAGTCCGCGTGCACAGCCTTATGGGAGATCATCAGGAAAAATGGCCTCTCATCTTTCCGGGTCTTTAGCCAATCAAGCGAATAGCTGGTCAGCTCGTCAGTGATGTAACCCTTCTGAGGAACCCGTTTACCATTCACATTAAACCCATCATAACTATTCTGCGGAACCTTCCGGGCCGTACCACGACCATCAGCCCAATAGGTTCCCTGTCCTTTAAAGCTCACCCAATGATCGAAACCCCGCTGGACATGATCAATATTTCCTCCCATGTGCCATTTACCTATAAAGGCGGTCTGGTAACCATTGGCCTGAAGATATTGCGGGAAAAATACGAGACCCTTTGGAAGCGGATTATAATTATCCACCACCCCATGGTTATGAGCATAAAGCCCGGTGAGAATGCTCGCGCGACTGGGCGAGCACAGCGAAGTTGTCACGAAGGCATTGGTAAAGTGGCTACCACCCTTGGCCAACGCATCCATATGAGGCGTCTCCAGAAACGGGTGTCCCATGAAGCCCATTGCATCAAATCGATGGTCATCAGTCAGGATGAAAATAATGTTGCGGGGCTTAACTCCAACAACCTTATCCAGCTTATAATCGGTCGCCCAGGAAAGAACTCCTGCACCCATCAATGCCCAAAAATACAGAACACATCTCATAATATCAGGGTTTTAAAATGATTTTACCTGCCAACGTGCCCTCACCGTTAATGGTGTTCTCCTCCTGCAGTTTGTGTGCGGCAGCTGCTTCACTTAGGGGCAATACTCGGTCGATGTTGGCCTTAAGATTTCCTTCTGTCAGCCACCGGTTAATCTCATCGCCACATCGGCGCTGCTCCTCTGCCGAATAGTTAAACATTGCAAAGCCGTGCAGCGCGCAGTCCTTCACATAAAAAGGCCCCACTGGCAGCATCGGCCTAGCATCTCGACCGGCCATCACCACCATCCGCCCACGCTTGGCCAATAGACTGATGGCCCAATCCAAATCCGTATCACGTCGCGTTTCCCACAGCACGTCCACTCCGTCTGGCGCCAATTCCAGCACCTGCTCAGCTACGTTGCCGGTCTTGTAATTGATACCCTCATCTGCGCCAAACGCCTTGGCCTTGGCCAGCTTTTCATCGCTGCTGGCAGTAGTAATCACCCGCGCACCCAGTGTCTTAGCCATCTGCACTACCATCGACCCCACTCCACCGGAGCCTCCATTCACAAAAACCGTTTCCCCCTCGTGCACTCGCGCACGCAGCACCAGACCAATGTGGGTGGTGATTCCCACCAAGGCAACTGCCACCGCATCCTCTTCCGAGATTCCTTCTGGGATTGAATGCAGCCACTCCTGTCCCACACACGCCAATTCTGCAGAAGTACCCTGCCGCCCGTGTCCTCCCTGGTTCGCGCCCCACACTCGGTCGCCTGTTTTCCATTGTGCAACATTCTCTCCAACATCCTCCACTGTGCCTGAGAAATCACTTCCAACAATAAAAGGTAATGGTAATTGCATATCAACCATCCCTCCCCTGATATAGGTATCTATTGGGTTAACTGAAGCCGCGCTTATGCGAACAAGCACCTCGTTTGGGGCGGGCGACGGATCGGGTAACTCGCCAAACTGAATCTCCTCGCAACCCCCAGTCTGCTCAATAAACGCCGCTTTCACTAATCCATTGGCTCGAGTTGGGACAGAGCAACTCGCTGTCCGGTAGATGCCGATTCCATGCCGAGCTCGAGGATTTCCTGCACATCACAACCGTGGCCCGGGCGGCACAATGGATGGAAGGATTGCTCACTCTCGATCCCATGCAAAAAATGTGCAATCGGCCCTTTCATATGTTCTTCAGGCTCCATGATTTCAATCTCCTCACCTTCAGGCTGCTTTTCTGTAGCCAAGAGCAACCTGCCTTTTTCTGGCTCAGCCAAAAGCGTACCTTCACTCCCATAAACCAGCGTACGATAACTGGTCATTTTATCAATCTGCGTCCAGCTGGCTTCAGCGATGCTTATCCCCTTCGGGTATTGCATCAGCAACACGGCATTGTCTTCGGCATCCAGATCTGTTTTGAGCAACTGCCCCGCCACCGCCGTGACACTGTGTGGTCGACCGAGTAACACCCGGGAGAGCACCGCACCGTAGCAACAGTAATCAAGTAAAGCACCGCCCCCATTACGATTAGGATCATATAGCCAGTCACAAAAATACTCACTGGCTCCCATTTCCTTGGGCCCCTGATGCGCGGCCCGATAACGCACCTGCCAGATCTCACCAATTTCGCCGGCTTGGGCCATGGCAATAGCCTGTTGAACTTGAGGCCACCAAGCAATGGGCCAGTTCACCATCAACCTTTTCCCTGTGGAATCCGCTTTTTGCAGAAGATTTCTCGCCCCCTCCAAATCGGCAGCCAAGGGCTTCTCAATTAGTACGTGCCAACCACGATCCAATGCCTTAAATGCTTCCTCAGCACCGTTTCGATTATTACCGTATACCAACACTGCATCCAACTGCTCCGAAGCAGCCATTTCCTGTGAATCAGTGTACCCGTTAATATCATATTCCTTTTTTGCACGCGCCAGAAGCGGGGTCTGCAAACTGGTAACGGCAACCAGCTCAGCATTTTCGTTTGCCCTCAACTCAGGCAACACATCCCACACGTGATCATGAGAGAGTCCGATGATACCAAAACGTGTCATGCGCATATTGTGGTCAGAATATCTCAAAGCCTCAATTCATTTCCTTTTGCGCTTATCGACAAGCTCCTTCATAATCAATATATGCATTTCTGTCTAATAATCGTGCTATTGGCATCATTCTCCACGCAAGCCGTCGAACCATGGAAAACGCTCAATCTCTGGCCCAGCAAGGCGCCCGGGGAGAAAGGCGACATTGGCCCGGAGGGCCCAAGGCCCGATCGTCCCGGCCAGAAGAAAAAGATCATCCGCCTGGCCAATGTCAGTGTGCCAACATTATCAGTATACAAACCCAAGAAGCCCAATGGCACGGCGATATTAATCTGTCCGGGAGGTGGTTACAGTATTCTGGCAATGGACCTGGAAGGCACCGAAGTTGCCGAATGGTTAAACAGTTTCGGCGTAACCGCTATCGTCCTAAAGTACAGGGTCCCACGCCGTAAAGATCGAGAGAAACATGAGGCACCCCTACAGGACGCCCAAAGAGCACTCAGCATTGTCCGTCACAATGCAGAAGCCTGGAGCATCAATCCTGAAAGAATCGGTATCCTCGGCTTTTCAGCCGGAGGACATTTATCGGCTACTGCTATGACCAACTACCAGAAACGCAGCTATCCTCTCATCGACAAAGCGGACCAAGTCATCTGTCGCCCGGATTTTGGGGTGCTCGTTTACCCTGCCTATCTGGTTGACAACGAAACCAAAACCAAGCTTGTCCCGGAAGTGAAGATCACCAAGAACACGCCGCCGGCTATTTTCATCCATGCAGGCGATGACCGAATCACGGCTGATGGCAGCGTACAAATGTGGCTGGCCATGAGACGAGCCGGTGTTCATTCAGAACTTCATGTATTCCCTCATGGCGGCCATGGTTACGGATTACGTCCCTCCAAGGATCCGGTTTCAAAATGGCCTAAACTCGTTGAAGCCTGGTTGAAGCGGACCGGGTTGGTCAAATAGTCACGGAACATCCAGTTTATCCGGAGGAATCTTCTCCTGAGTGGGGCGCGTGAGGTTTTCATTTACACCCTCAAAGACTCCGCCCGTTGCATCACCATGACCGCGAACAGCCGAAGCTAAATCTGAATTACTTGCCAGAACCGTGCTGCCATCAGTTCGAACAAACTGCCCCTGACTCGCCCCCAACCCTGCCATTCCGTAGTTCTGCAATCTCGCCGGATCCTGCTCCGTGTTCCCCACAAACGCCTGACTTACCATTCCTGCCTTATCAGTATGCAGTGCTGTTCCAAAATATTTATCATATGAAGGCAACGTCGGGCCGGCGGGATAACTAAATTCATAGCACTTATCACCTGTAATATTCCGGGACAATGCAAGCATTGTGGAAGGACGCTGCATATCACTCCCCAAATGGAGGGCATAACTCAATGAACGATAGTCCATATGCACATGGACTCCATCAAAGGCATGACCAAAACCATCCCATTTACCATGCTGAATCTCCATGTCGATCCACTGGCTTGTTTCCGGATCACACGGGGAAGACAAAAGGCGCGAAGCACCCAGCTCCTTGCGAATGGGTGCGGGCAAAAACAAAAACTGGATGTCCCACAAGTGATGGGCTCCAGTGTGCTGCTTACCATACAAACCCTGCCACAGTTCAACTCCCTGCTCGTGCGTCAGGGTCCACGGCAGACGACCATCATAATCGCCAGAAAACATCATGAAAGCCGTATGTATCTGGCGCAGGTTATTTGCACATTTCATTCGGTTCGCCTTGGCCTTGGCCTTGGCCAAAGCAGGCAACAGCATCCCTGCCAATATGCCGATTACTGCAATCACTACCAGCAGTTCCACAAGGGTGAATCCACGTTGTTTTCCTTTGAGCGGCATCCCCTGCCATTTTGAGCCAATCGCTGGGCGATTGCAATCCGGCAAAGATTACCCAATGCTCCCTGCCCCATGAAGACCGTCGCCGCCGTATTACACGAGATGGAGCAACCGCTGCCCTATGCCGATTCCCAACCGATGGTTATTGAGGAACTCGAGCTGGAAGGCCCCGGTAAAGGCGAGGTGCTGGTAGAAGTGAAGGGTGCGGGACTGTGCCATTCGGATTTATCGGTCATCAACGGCTCGCGACCCCGCCAGATGCCGATGGTGCTCGGCCACGAAGCCAGCGGGATCGTGCGGGAGGTGGGCTCCGGTGTTCGCGGCCTAAAACCTGATGACCACGTCATCTTCACTTTTATTCCCAGTTGCGGTCACTGCCGTTATTGCAGCAGCGGGCGCCCTTCCCTTTGCGAACCGGGCGCACAGGCAAACAATGCCGGATTACTAATGAATGGAGCTCAACGCTTTAGCCGAGACAATCGATCTTACTTCCATCACTGCGGAGTAAGCGGCTATTCACAATACACCATCGCAGTGCCTGGTTCACTGGTAAAGATTGATAAGGACTTGCCTTTTGAACTTGCTACCCTTTTTGGTTGCGCAGTCACAACTGGCACGGGTGCAGCCATGAACACAGCCAATATCCACCCCGGCCAGAGTGTTGCGGTATTTGGCATGGGCGGCGTGGGGCTCGCAGCACTCATGGGGGCCAAGGCTTGCAATGCAGGGCAGATTATTGCGGTGGATTTACTGGATTCAAAACTGGAGATGGCCGAAAAACTTGGCGCGACACATACTGTTAGTGCGAAAGACAATAATCCAGTTGAAGTCATTCATGACCTCACCCATGGCGGTGTGGAGATTGCTATTGAAAGCGTGGGCAACGCCACGGTGCTCGCCCAAGCTTATGAGTCCACGATGCGCGGCGGCACCACGGTCGCTATTGGACTGCCGCGCCCGGATCATCAGTTTAGCATTCCAGCTGTTACTTTGAGTGCGATGGAAAAAACAGTGAAAGGTTCCTACCAAGGCAGCTGTGTTCCCAGTCGTGATATCCCGAAATTT
>JASLKQ010000072.1:0-15014 GCA_030747505.1 Verrucomicrobiota bacterium
GTCCGGCCAGATAAAACACCACCCCATCCTCATAAGTGCCATCGGTCCTGTTCAGTTCATCAATAGCACGCGGGCCGATAAATTCATCCATACGCCACCACGCGACCGGTTTGGCTTTGGCAATCGCTTGGGCGGCAGGGCCTTGGGATACCTTGATTATTTTGCGTGACTTGGCGGCCACCTTCTCAAGCAGCTGAATGCAGGTTTCGACAATTCTGGGTTCAGCTGAAGTTTCCAGTCCGGCCGTGCGGGCTGCCCACGTGTTGTATCCACCCAGGACATGTTGCTCAGGGGGAGGAATGTACCCTTCGGCCCCATTGGCCAGATCAAAGGTAATAGTGGTTTTTAAGGGGCTGTAGGCTTTTTGTTTGAGGCCGCTCAACGCATAAACTTCATTAGGGATACCAGTAATGCCGATATCGCCAATGCGGATGGCCTGCAGGATAAGTTCGGCTTCAGGGCGTTCGTGCAGGAAAATTTGTTCGCGTGCATAAATCTCAGGCTGCGTTTTAGGTAATCCTTCTGTTTTGCTGACAATTCCCTTGGCCCACTCAAGCAGTTGTTGGTCGGGCGCGCGAAATTTTAAGGGTAGCTTGGCTTCGGCCATCGAGAGCGTAACATCGTGGTCGTATTTGATTTTTTTGTATGCCGCCAAAGTTTTTTTAATGAGAGCGTCAGTGTATTCCTGAATACTGGGGTTGATGAGGGGACGTTTGGTGTAATCGCGCCGCCAGATATCCCCGCTGCAGCCATGGCCTAGTGCGCTGACAAAGGGCGGATATAGCTCCTCGTTGTTGTTTGGCGGTATGATGGCCGCTTCCATGCCTATATTAAATAGGCCAAAGTAATCGGCATGGATTCCCTTTATTCCGCCACTGAAATAGTGCATGGAAAAATTGGCAAGGAGAGCTATGGGACGGCCTTTCAGGGATTGGAAGCTCACCAGCGAAAAATCCGGATCTTCAGGGCCTGATTCGCCGGTGACATCATCCCAGTTGTTTCCGGCATGCATGGTCGCACGCACGGTCGGGTTGTCAAAAGGATCGTTTGAAATTCGATCAGGCCGTTTGATCCATCGACGGACAGCTGTAAACTCATTGGCATCAAAAACCGCTGCTCCCACTTGTGCGGGTTCCATGTTTTTCTTTGCGCCATCAATGGCCTCAATAATTTTTCGCTTCAGCAGTAGCGGATAACGTGGGTCAACATCTGTGCCCAGGCAGCCCATGCTCGCGGGGGCGGTGTGGGTGTGAGTGGCATTAATAAACATTTTGTCGGGCCGAATGCCGCTCTTTTTACTGGCGGCTAACTTGGCGTCATCAAGGAAAGCACGGGACATCATGCAACTATCGACCACCACGATGGCCAGTTCTGTATTACCATCATCCAGCGCGATGGCTCGCACCTTGATCGGGGACCCAACTTCATTCAGTTCACGCTGGCGCATGCCGCCATTGACATGAACCGGCAGTTGCTTGGGCGTGGCATCCACAATCAGGGCTCCTGCCCGCAGGGCGGCCTGGGTCGGGAAAAGAGAAACCAAAAGACCAACGACAAGGAGGGGGTGTAGCGCTTTCATGGTGTACGAGAAATCCAACCTCGCCGGGCGCGTTTGCGCAACTGCAAAGCGGGTTTGCCAAGGTGTGAGGTCCAAGGCAGAATTGACTCATGTCCATTGGAATTCTGAGCCGATTTCTTTTTGCCCTGTATTTTCTTTTGATGTTTGAGGCGGATGCAGCTGACCAGAAGCCCCAGGGGCCCGTTAAGGATACGGATTTGCGTAGTACAGAGGATTTATTGAGGGGATATAATCAAGAGGAGCTGGACGCAGCCAGAAAGAACATTCCCAAACGGCCCGAACCGCCTCTGGCAGCCACCCAACCGCGGGAGGTTCTGGTGAAGGGTTGGGTGTATGAGGATAAAAATGGCAATGGCAAACGCGAAGCGGATGAAGCGGGTTTACCCTATATCATGGTAAGTGATGGAGACCGGGTGACCCGTACGGCCAAGGATGGGAGCTATGAGTTTATGATTCAGCTTCTCGATGAACCTCACCACCGTTTTGTGTGTGCCACCCGCCCAACCGGGTTTAAGCCGACCACTGATTTCTTTGGGCGTATTCGGTTTGATGAAAAGCAAACCCGTTATGAGTTCGATTTTGGGTTTGTTAAAGACGCGAAATCAGCCGCGCCCGAATTCTGGTTTATGGCCGCCAGCGACAGTCAATTCACTGCTATTGAGCAGATGATCCCGACAGCCAAGGATTACGCACAACTCACCGCGGCACCCGGCGGGCCGGCCTTTCTCACGACAGCTGGGGATCTCACCATGAATGGCACCCATTTTGAATGGGACATGTATGACCACATTCGCCGGTCCTCAAGGATTCCCGTTTACGAGGGGTTTGGGGGGCACGATGGCAATATTTTGGATCCACGTTGTACTGTGAATTTTGAACAGCGCATTGGACCACCGTATTATTCCTGGAACTATGGTGGGGTGCATTTTATCCAATTCATTACTGAGACCGGGTACCTGCGAAACGCTGCGCAGACACGCCAGAAGAACTGGCTCAAGGCCGATCTGGAGGCTCTGCCTAAGGGCATGCCGGTAATTGCCATTTCCCACTATCCCCTGGATGCGGCGTGGTTCAACCGGCGCAAGGCCGAGGGTATTAATATGATTGGCCAGATCGGGGCACACTGGCATGTGGTGCAGGCGGGCAGTCGTCACGGGGTTCCGGTGCTTAACAGTGCACCTGCCCGTGGACGTGACTGGGGGGCCTATTCACGAACCTACCGCTGGGTTTACGTGTCGCCCAAAGGGGTCACCTCCAAGCTGCGAGTGGCTGGCCAGTACAAACGGTTGCGGGTGATGGCACCGGGGCCGGTCGCAACCATGGGTTCCCAACCTCTGGTTGTTCTGGCATATGATACTGCTCTGCTGGTCGATTCAGTCACCTGCAAGTGGACCTCACCGGCAGGTAAAGTTACGACCACAAAACTGCAGTCACAGGGAGACTGGTCATGGCATGGAGAGTTTGCGCCGGATCAGGAGGGGGCTTGGCGTTGTGAGTTACAGGCAAGGGATGCTGCTGGGAAATTATGGCAAAGAGAGCAGATGATTGCCGTTCAGAACCGCAAGGGGCCAGCGGCTGTGCCGGGAAAGGATTTTCCATGGGTTTTGGAAGGCAACAAAACGCCACGCCGAATAACTGAGGGGTTGGCAGCTCCGCTTTATCCCTTGTGGGTTAAACATACCGGCAGCACGCATGTGCTCTTTAATTCGCCAGTGGTGGCTAAGGATCGGGTTTATGTGTCAATTGGTAATCCCAATGCGGGCACTCCCGGTACGGGCGTCCTGTGTCTTGACGCGGCGAAGGGTAAACAAATCTGGAGATCAACTTCACCCATGGGCGATATCCGTGGTCCAGTGAGTGTTCATGATGGGATTGTTTATGCCATCACTGGTGAAGGTTGGGTGGCGGCTTATGACGCGGATAACGGGAAGTTGCTCTGGAGTAAGCCCTTGGCTGCCTCCTATGAGGAAGGTCGGCCGCTGGCCATCAATAATACGCCTCCGGTTCCCACCCCCCACGGGTTGGTGGTGAGTGACTGGCGCAATCCGCAATTTCTCTTGGATTACAAAACCGGAAAGGAGAAGGCGGTGTACATTGGAGACATTGGTCACTACGGCTCATTTGCCACCTTCTTTGATGATATCCTTTACAGTGTGCGCCGTGGAGGCGGGGTGGCTTTCAGTATGCCCAGCGGTAAAGAAGTCTGGCGTATAGAGGAAACCTCGCGATCAACCTCGGCTCCAATTGTGGTGGATGGCAAACTAATCTATAGCGGCTCATCAGGTATCCGCGTTCGTGAAGCTGCCACCGGTAAAATGATTTGGCAGGCAGGTCATCTGAACGCAGGCTATCAAAATGCCATTCCGGTGGTGTGGGATGAGTTGCTGCTCGTTAACGGAACCGATTGCCGCGCTTTTAACCTGAAGGACGGCAAGCCGCTCTGGACGGTGAAGTGTGCAACCGATGCCAAGCGTTTTCACAGATCGCGTCGCCAAGCCATGGCCGGGAGTTCCACCCCTTTCATTGCCGGTGACCTTGCCTGGTTTGGTCATGATGACACTTCTTTGCGCGCAGTGAACAAGGCGGGTAAGGTGGTGTGGGAGTACGTATTGGGAACCCCCATCAAGACATCTGCGGTCATCACCGGCAACCTGCTGTTTGTACACGATTTTGCAGGGAACCTTTGGTGCTTCGCTGGTGCGAACTTGAACTGACAAGGGAAGAGAGTAGGGTTAGCACATGAGGCAGGCTATTATCCTTTTGACTGTAACTTTCTTGTTTGCCGGTGGGTGCGGACCTGCTGACCCTCCTGCCACTCAATCTGAACCGACAAAAAAGGATTTGTCTGTGGAAGAAAAAACTCAAAAGCCCCTCCGGATTGTTTTTTATGATTTTGACCAGACCCTTTCGGTAATACACATCTTCAAAGAGACTAATGGAGCCAATGACGTATCAGAGAAAAGCGATCAATTTTTTGTTGATGCATTTGGAGGTGAAGAGCGGATCGCACGGTTGAAGAAGCACTTTGAGCGACTGGCTCAAGCAGAAGTTAAATGTAACATTGTCTCTTATGGTTACACTGCTGTGATAAAAGAATCACTTACCCGTGTCGGCCTGATTGGATTTTTCAAGACAGAGGCCATTTTTGGAAGGGACTCTGAAGCTCTCACTCGTTTCAAAGGAAAGAAACATAAGGTTATATCTGAAGAGATGGATTCAGAGAGTATTAGCTATGAGGAAGCTTTTTTTGTTGATGACAGTAAAAAGAATATCGATGAATGCGAGGAGGCTGAGACCTGCCGAATCCTGCATGTGCATGAAAGGCGCGGGCTGACCGAGGAAGATCTTTTGTTTCTAGAAGGCGGACTAAAAAAGTAATAAGTGCATGGATTCCATGCGGAGAGAGGCGTTGCCAAGGGCATGAAGTCGAGGCACAATGGTGATTGTAGCCCATGAAAATACGGTTCATCCTTTTGTTTGCAGTGTTTGCACTCGCCTTGTTCTCTGATGCGGCGGGTCTCAAGATTCACATTATTTCCGGTGCGAAAGAATACCAGAGTGAAGCCTCAATGAAGGCGTTCAGTGCGTGGATGGAAAAACACTACACCGTAAAGTTTACTGCTTCATGGGGGCATGATGGTATTGAGAAGTTGCCGAACCTGGAGGCGCTGGGTCAGGCGGATTTGTTGATTGTTTTTGCACGGCGGATGAAGTTGGTCGAGCCGCAGATGAAAATTATTCGCGCGCACTGGGAGAAGGGAAAACCCATAGTGGGCGTGCGTACTGCAAGTCACGCGTTCCAGAAGGCCGATAACGAGGTTTTTGACCGGCAGGTCATGGGAGGCAATTATCAGGGCCATTTTAGCAACGAACCAGTGAAGGTGACGCATCTGGTAAAGGATCACCCGGTATTGCTCGGGGTAAAAGAGTTTCCTTCGGGCAAACTCTACAAGGCTGGTCCATTGGCCAAGAGCGCAACGGTTTTGCAGCAGGGAGACATTGGTGCCGACAAGCAGAATGTCAGTTGGGTGAACACGTGGAAAGGTGGTCGCACATTCTACACCTCGCTCGGTGTCCCGGAGGATTTTAAGAACGTGGACTTCAGGCAGATGCTCGTGAATGCCATCTACTGGACCTCCAAGCGTCAGGTAAGCCCAAGAAAATTCAGGAACTCAAACCAATGAAAATATCATTCAAATCAATTCTGCTATTATTCTTCCTTCTGCTGACACCCTTGTCCCGGGCCGATAACTGGCCGCACTGGCGGGGGCCAAATTATGACGGCGTGAGCGTCGAGAAGGGGCTGCCAGTGGAATGGAGTGAGGAGAAAAATGTGGTGTGGAAACTGCCATTGCCTGGTGGGAGTTCGGCGACGCCGGTGGTTTGGGGTAATAAGATTTTTTTGGTGGCGCAGGATGAGAAGCAGATTTCGCTCTTGTGCGTGGGTATGTCCGGGAAGTTGTTGTGGACATCAAAGGTGGCTGATTCACGAGCCAGACCCAAGGGTGAGAAGTCATTTGCCTCCCCCTCACCGAGCACCGATGGCAAGCGCGTGTATACCATGACTGGCACTGGAGAGGTGGTGGCATTTGATTTTGATGGCAATGAGGAATGGCGCTTTAATGCGCAGGAGCGGTACGGAAAATTTCGCTATGGCTTTGGCTACCACACCACGCCGCTCTTGTATTCAGGGCGGCTGTACCTGCAGCTCATTCATTCCGGCGGCGCTTGGGTGGTGGCGATTGATACAGCGAGCGGCAAGGAAGTTTGGAAGATTGAGCGCACAAGCGATGGCGTGGCTGAATGCGAGCATTCATACACTTCGCCCTGCCTGTGGCAGGACGGGAAACAGGCGCGGCTTATCACCCATGGCAACGACTATGCTATTGCGCATCGGCTCACCGATGGGAAGGAGATTTGGCGCGTTGGCGACCTGAACCCCAAGAGTCGCTACAACCGCACGTTACGGTTTGTTTCCTCGCCCGTGGCAGTTCCCAAACTGATCGTGGTGCCCTCAGCAAAGGGTCGTGGTGTGGTGGGAGTGCGTCCCAATGCTGCTGGACTTATCATGACCGGTGATAAACTCAAGGGTGAGCAATGGCGGCTGACGCGCGGTACGCCGGATGTGGTTTCGCCGCTTATCTATGGCAAGGAGGTTTACCTTAACCGCGAAAATGGCTCCATCCTTTGTCTGGATGCTTCAACCGGCAGGGAGCATTACTCCGAGCGCGCCCACGCTCAGACCTACCGCGGTTCACCCGTGGCGGCTGATGGAAAAATATACCTCACCGCTCGCGATGGCACTGTTTCGGTCATCAAGGCGGGTCTAGATTTTGAGGTGCTTTCCAAAAACAAGATTAACGATCAACTTACCGCCTCGCCTGCACTGGCAAACGGTCGCGTTTACCTGCGCGGCTTCAAGGCACTGTATGCGATAGGCGAAAAATAACCAAACCCATGAAAGGCTTCTCTTGAGAGCCTTAAGGGTTTTTTTGGCATAAAGCTATCGGGGCATCACAGTTGTTTGAAAGTGCAGTTGAAATATACTGAGGCGAGTCTACACTCCTTGGAGATGAATCTAACGTTTTTCTCGCTCGCCTTCCTTTCAGTGCTGGTGGTTCGCGTTTCAGCTGCTCCAGTTGATTTTGCGCGGGAAATTCTCCCTGTCCTTTCAAACAAATGTTTTGTCTGTCATGGGCCGGATGCAAAAAAGAAGGACCTGGTTCGGTTGGATTCCTATGAAGGAGCCACCCGGGAGCTGGATGGGTACAGGGCGATCGACCCGAAGGATCCGGATGAGAGCGAGATGATTGTTCGTTTGCAGGATGCCGAGGACCCCATGCCGCCTGAGGACGCGGAAAAGCAGCTGACACTGGCCGAGCGTAAATTGATTATCCAGTGGGTTAAGGAGGGCGGCCAATATGCGAAGCACTGGGCCTTTGTGCCGCCAAAGAAAAAGAAAATTTCAACCAAGGGGAATCCCGTTGATGCTTTTATCGGGGCCAGACTGAAAGCGTCCGGAGTGACCTTTGCCGCTGAAGCAGATAAGGCAGATTTAGCGCGTCGTGTTGCTCTGGTGCTCACGGGCCTTCCTCCAGAGCCCAAGCAGTTGAAGGCGTTTTTGAATGATAAGAGTTCTCAGGCCTATGAAAAACTTGTGAATGAGCTTCTTGCCAGCCCGCGTTATGGAGAACATCAGGCGCGCTACTGGCTGGATGCAGTGCGTTATGGAGACACACACGGGCTGCACCTGGATAACAAGCGTGGCATTTTCCCCTACCGTGATTGGGTGGTTAGGGCCCTCAACCTAAATCAGCCTTTAGATGAGTTTCTTACATGGCAGCTGGCCGGAGATCTGTTGCCTAATCCAACGACTGCCCAGCTCGTGGCTACAGGTTTTGTACGGATGAATCCCACTACAGCGGAGGGAGGAGCCATCCCGGAGGAATTTCAGGCCAAGAATAATTTCGACAGGGTAGAGACATTGGGCACCGCACTATTGGGAATGTCACTGAACTGCGCTCGCTGTCATACCCACAAGTATGATCCGATTTCGCAAAAGGAGTATTATCAGATGCTGGCATTTTTTAATAGTACTGCTGAGCCTTCCATGGACGGCAATAGGTATGAGTTTGGCCCCACTATTAAAGCTCCGGCAGATGCGTCTGCATGGGCAAATTGGGATGCGATCCAGACTGAGGAGAAGGCAGTGCGGGCCGATCAAACAAGGGTTCTGGAAGCAGCCATGGCGTTTGCCATGAAACCTGATCACAAGGATTTGCTGGCGAAAATGAGTAAGAAAAACAACACGCCTCAGGATCGATTGAAGTTGGTGGCTGATCCCAAGGGAGGGTTTAAGGAGTTAGCGATCCACAAGGAGTCGGGTGCTTTGCTCAAGCGCATGGATGCACTAAAAGGGCGAATGACCACCACATTGGTGGCAAAGGATTTACCCAAGCCGCGGGTAACAAAATTCCTGGAGCGCGGCGAATATGACCAGCCAAGAGGGGAACCGCTTGAGCCGGGTGTCTTCGCGGCGATGAGTGCGTTTCCAAAGGAGGCTCCACGTAACCGGCTTGGCCTCGCACAGTGGCTTACTGCGCGCGAGCATCCGCTTGTCTCTCGTGTGATGATTAATCAATTATGGCAACGCACTTTTGGTGAGGCCTTGGTACGTACGCCGGCTGATTTTGGGTTACAAGGTGAGCAGCCTTCTCATCCGGAACTGCTCGATTGGTTGGCGGTGGAGTTGCAGGACCAAAAATGGAACCTTAAGACAATGCTACGCCTAATGGTCACCAGCCGCACTTTTAAGCAAAGTTCGGCCTATCGGCAGGCGATTAAGGATCCAGAAAACAGGCTTTTTTCGCGTGGGCCAAGTTTTCGTATGGATGCAGAAACTTTGCGTGATGTAGCCTTGTGGTCTAGTGGTTTGCTCAATGAATCGATGGGAGGGGAAGGAGTGAAGCCTTATCAGCCAGTGGGATTGTGGAAAGCATTGATGCACCCAGGAAGTAACACCAAGAATTATGTACCCGATAAGGATGCTCGGCAATATCAGCGAAGCCTTTACGTTTACTGGAAGCGAACGAGCCCACATCCTATGATGACACTTTTTGATGCTCCCAGCCGTGAAAGCAGTTGTGTCCAGCGATCACGTACCAGCACGCCGACCCAGTCGTTGGCACTGCTGAATGAAAAACAGCGTGTCGAAATGGGTCGTAATTTTGGAGAGCGCTTAATGAAAGAAGCTCCCGCTGACAATGCGTTTGCTCGCATTAGGCTGCTCTTTGAGCTTGTTGCAGGACGTGCTCCGACTGAAACCGAAGAGGCTTTGTGTATGGCTCTCTACACGAAAATAAAATACCGCTACAAGAACAATGAAGCTGATGCCAAAGCGCTTCTGGCAATTGGTGATTCGCCGCGAGATGAGAAACTGGATGTGATCGAGCATGCTGCGTGGACACAAGTGGCCATTACAGTACTCGCCAGTGAGATAGCTTTATGGATTTACTGATTTGATGAAATAAAATGAATGATCTTTTTCGTGAAGCCGATTTAATGATGACGCGGCGGCAATTGTTTGGCCGCACTGCGTTGGGTCTGGGTACCGCAGCGATGGCCGGTTTAATGGGTCGGGATAGCTTTGGTGCTCCGTCAGAATTCAAGGGAGGGCTGCATCATATAGCGAAGGCTAAAAGGGTGATTTACCTTTTTATGAGTGGAGGACCCAGTCATTTGGATTTGTGGGACTACAAGCCTAAGATGCAGGCAATGTATGGCAAGGACTTACCTGAGGAAGTGCGCGATGGGCAGCGCATCACAGGTATGACTTCCCGCCAGAAAACACTTCCTGTGTGTCCGAGTAAATACAAGTTCACCAAGCAGGAGAATAACGAAGGAGGCGTGTGGGTAAGTGAACTTTTGCCGCACACGTCCACTGTTGCCAAGGAACTGTGCGTTGTTCACTCGGCATTTACTGAGGCCATTAATCATGATCCGGCTATTACCTATATCCAGACCGGAAGTCAGATTCCTGGCAGGCCAAGTTTGGGCTCGTGGTTGAGTTACGGTTTAGGGAGTATGAATGATAACTTGCCCAGTTATGTAGTGATGCACGCCCGTACCAAACATGCTGAGCAAAGTCTTTTTGGTCGCCTTTGGGGCTCAGGCTTTATGCCTTCCCAGCATCAGGGGGTGCTGTTGCGTAGCCAGGGTGATCCAGTTCTTTATTTGAATAACCCTGCAGGTGTGGCTCGTGAAGATCGTCGCGCACAGTTGGATGTTTTGAGCGGGTTAAACAAAGCTCAGTTCGAACGTTTTGCTGATCCGGCTATTTTAGAACGGATTAAGCAGCACGAAATGGCTTATCGGATGCAGTCCTCGGTGCCCGAGTTAATGAATCTTTCCAAGGAACCGGAATCCACCTTTAAATTATATGGCGAGGACGCCAAAACACCCGGGACTTTTGCAGCTTGCTGTTTAAATGCACGGAGGTTGGCCGAACGTGGTGTGCGCAATATCCAGATTTTTCATCGTGGCTGGGATGCTCACGGCAATCTTGCGGGTGAACATGGTAATCAATGTAAGGATATTGACCAAGGATGTGCGGGTCTGATTAAGGACCTCAAGAACCGAGGTTTACTTGAGGACACATTGGTCGTTTGGGGAGGAGAGTTTGGTCGGACTCCGTATTGTCAGGGGCGATTGGGAAAGGATAATTACGGTCGGGATCATCATCCCAGATGCTTCACCATCTGGATGGCTGGGGGTGGCATCAAACCGGGAATCACCTACGGTCAAACTGATGATTATGGTTACAATATTGCTGATGGTGATGGGAATATGCTCAAGCCTCAGCCAGGCAAGGAAAAGTGGACGCCCGGCACCATGCATATTCATGATTTGAATGCGACCATCCTGCACCAACTGGGAATCGACCACACCAAGCTTACCTACCGCTATCAGGGTCGGGACTTCCGCCTCACTGATGTGCATGGTCATGTCATCAAGGACATTATTGCGTGATAATTGGTATGGAGTTGAGTTTTGACCCTAATACACCTTTTCTTTAGGAAGGCCATGAGGGCTCTTCGCAAAAAATAAGTGACAGCACCTCGCAACCGGTTTGTTCGGACTCTATGGCTTCTGGGAGGATTGGTGTGTCTGGGTTTGGGGTTGTTGGGGGTCTTGCTGCCAGGATTGCCTACCACGCCCTTTATGATTTTGGCAGCCGCCTGCTTTGCCCGCAGTTCCAATCGCCTATACAACTGGATACTCAATCACCCCGCATTTGGACCAATGGTGAGTCGGTTTAGGGCTGGCAAGGGGATTCCCTTAAGGATCAAGATTATCGCAGTATCATCAATCACGGTGTTTGTGAGCTTCGCGGTTTTTTATGCCATCCCCACACTACTTGTGGTTCCCCGCATAATCACCGGACTCGCAGGAATAGTCGGAATATGGTACATCCTCAGCCGTCCCACCGATCGTGGCGATTAAGAGCTGGACCGACTTAAGCTATTTGAAATACATGAGGTTTTTTCGAGAATGTGAATTGATTTTCGATAAAGTAAGTCAGAGTGTGGGGTGCGGCAATTGATGTGCGTTGGGGAGGGTAGAATGAATCAATGATAAGTGATCATCAACAGGCATGACTGACATGGCAGACAGCAGTCGTCAGCGGTTTTTGGATGCGTGCGCTTGTCGGCCGGTAGATCGGCCGCCGATCTGGATGATGCGGCAGGCGGGACGAGCCCTGCCGGAATATCGGGAACTGAAGAAGAAGCATTCATTCATTGAGATGGTGCAGACGCCCGACTTGGCGACTGAAGTAACGCTTCAGCCAATTCGGAGATTTGCATTTGATGCTGCGGTGATGTTCAGCGATATTCTCGTGATACCAGAGGCGATGGGGCAGGGATATACCTTTCGTGAGGAGGGAGGTATCCAGATGGATTTTTCAATCAGCAGCCAACGGGATGTCGAGCGGCTTCACACGGAGGGAGTGGTGGATCGGCTCGAGTATGTGTCGCAGGCTATTGGTCAAATCCGCAGGGAGCTGGACGGGCAAACGGCGCTCCTTGGCTTTTCGGGATCGCCCTGGACGTTGGCCAATTACATGATGGAAGGAGGCAGTGCTTCGGAATTCCTGCAGGCCCGGCGGCTATTCCGGACCGAGCCAAAATTATTCGAGCAGTTAATGGAAAAGTTGACTGTAGCAGTGTCCGATTATCTGAAGATGCAGGCAGAGGCAGGGGTGGATGCAATACAGATTTTCGACAGTCTGGGAGGTATGCTCTCTTCAGAGGAGTATGAGGGAATTTCCGGCTCCTGGATTCGTCGGGTCATTGAGTCGCTTCAGGGCGCAGTTCCAGTGATTCTTTTTTCTCGAGGCACCGCTGGAAGCTTGCAGGAATTAGTGCAAACAAATGCCCAGATACTTGGCTTGGATTGGTCGATTAGTCTGGCTGAGGCTCGCTCACGCATGCCGGCAACGATGGGAGTTCAGGGAAATCTTGATCCATCGATCCTGACAACCACACCGGAGATTGCTGCTCGCGAGACCACACGGATTCTCGAGGAGATGCGTGGGCAGAATGGTTTTATCTTTAACCTCGGCCACGGCGTGACGCCGGACGCGAAAATTGAGAATATAGAAAGTGTGGTCGCCACCGTGAAAGGTTTCAAATGAGCAGCTTGCCTGTCGATCTAGAGCTAATTAAGAAGTACAACGTGCCTGGCCCGCGCTATACCTCCTATCCACCGGCAACCCAGTTTACCGATCAGGTTGAGCGTGAGTTCCTTGCTGATTTGATCCGTGAAAACCAGGAAGGAACGCGGGACCTTTCACTATATTTTCATATTCCGTTTTGCGAATCACTCTGCTGGTTTTGTGGGTGCACCACCAGTATTACCACCAAGCATGAGCAGGGGACTGATTATCTCGATAATCTGGAGCGTGAGATGGAGCTTTACAGCCGGGAAATGAATCCAAAGCGGCAGGTGGTGCAGATGCACCTTGGCGGCGGTACGCCGACCTTTCTTCGCGCTGAGGATATTAAGCGTTTGGGTGAAATGATTCGACACCACTTTACTGTGGCTGATGAGAAGGAAGCCGGGGTGGAGATCGATCCGCGCCGTCTCACCCGTGACCGGGTGGTTGCGCTACGTGAGGCTGGCTTTAGGCGTGCCTCGATGGGAGTGCAGGATAACAATGCCGAGGTGCAAAAAGCCGTGCATCGTATTCAGCCTCTGGAGGTAACGCAACAAGCTGTGGACTGGTTGCGAGAGGCCGGGTTTGAATCGCTGAATATCGATCTTATTTACGGGCTGCCTTACCAGACGGCCGAGTCATTCGAGAAAACCCTCGATGAAATCGTTGCGCTGGCTCCAGACCGCCTGGCGGTTTTCAACTATGCCCACGTGCCGTGGATGAAACCGGCACAGAAAATTTTGCGCGACGAAATCCTGCCCAGCCCGGAGCTGAAGTTTCAGCTGCTGAAGCTCACCATCGAAAAGCTGACGGACGTGGGCTATGTCTACATCGGCATGGATCATTTCGCCAAGGCCGATGATGAGCTGGCAATTGCCCAGCGCGAAAAGACCCTACAACGAAATTTTCAGGGCTACAGTACCGCTGGGGGTGTGGACATTTATGGCTTTGGCATGTCGTCCATCTCTCAAATACCCGATGCCTACTGGCAGAATATCAAGGAGTTGGATAAGTACAGTTCGGCTGTGGATAGTTCTGAGCGACCCATCGTCCGGGGTTACCTGCTGACGCCAGAGGATAAAATCCGTCGTGAGGTTATCATGCGCATGATGTGTCATTTAGAATTGGATTACGGCCAGTTGTCATGGGAATTGGATATAGATTTTCAGCAGTTCTTTGCCCTAGAACTCGAATCTTTGGGGGACATGGAGGCTGATGGTCTGCTCGTGCGCAGTGATGAGGGTCTGAAGATCACCGACCTGGGCCGGTTGGTCATTCGCAACATCGCCATGCGGTTTGATGCCTATCATCAGGCGGGGAGTGAGCAGCGCTTTTCCAAGACGATATGAAGCCGGTGGCCATCATTGGTGGTGGCATCACCGGATTGACCGCTGCCTTTAATCTGCAGCAGCGAGGGATTCCTGTAACCCTCTATGAAGGGAGTGAACGTGTCGGTGGGGTGATTCGTACAGTCCAGGCAAACGGTTATCTTGCCGAGTGCGGTCCCAACACCATTTTGGAAACCTCGCCGCTGATTGGGGAACTGATTCGTAATGTGGGTTTGGAGTCGCGCCAGCTTTACTCTGAATCGGCTGCAGATAAGCGTTACCTTGTGCGGGACAAGAAACTGGTCAACCTCCCCGCCTCGCCGTTGGAGTTTTTTGCTACCCGCCTCTTTTCATGGCGCGCCAAGGCGGGGCTGTTGACCGAGCCTTTTCGGCGGCGGGCGGCTGCTGATCTGGAGGAGAGCTTGGCTGAATTTGTTCTGCGGCGCCTTGGGCGCGAGTTTTTGGACTACGCCATAAACCCTTTCGTTGCCGGTGTCTACGCAGGCGATCCTAACCTGCTTTCAGTGAAGCACGCGTTTGCCAAGTTGTACGCACTGGAGCAGCGCTATGGATCACTTATTAAAGGGCAGATTTTTGGTGCCCGTGAGCGTAAGCGCCGGGGCACGGTTTCCAAGCAGAACGCCAAGAAAATTTCCTTCGAGGGTGGTCTTCAGGTGCTGACTGATACGCTGGGCGAAAAGCTGGGCGATCAGGTGCGCCTAAACCAATCGGTTACACGCATAGCCCGCTCTGCGAATGGATGGCAGATTGGTTTTGAAGAGGATGGAAGCAGGCAATCAGCCAGTCACTCGGGGGTACTGTTGACTCTTCCTGCTTACCGGTTGGTGGATCTGGAAATTCATTCTCTGGATAAGCCGGTGGATTTGACCTT
>JASLKQ010000072.1:15024-15280 GCA_030747505.1 Verrucomicrobiota bacterium
TGAATATCCACCGGTTACCAGTGTGGTGCTGGGGTTTCGGCGTCAGGATGTGGCTCATTCGCTTGACGGTTTTGGTGTTTTGATTCCAGAAATAGAGAAATTTAATTCCCTGGGCTCCATTTTTTCCTCCTCGCTATTTCCTGGGCGATGCCCCGAAGACCACCTGACATTAACCAGTTATATTGGTGGCACCCGTTCGCCGGACCTTGCGCTCAAGGATCCGGAGGAAATTATCCAGTTGGTTATGGAGGATTTG
>JASLKQ010000073.1 GCA_030747505.1 Verrucomicrobiota bacterium
TGAAACCGCCTCTTCGCATGCGCTGGGCACGCCGGATGGAGGGCACGGTGAAGCACCTGCCGGTTTGTGGCGGTGGGCGGCTTTACACACATACCGCTGAGGGTCAGATTATTGCTGCAGAGCAGGATACCGGTCGCGTGCTGTGGCGTCGTTATTGGCCCGGTGGTTTTCTTTCCTTTACTTCACCCCTTTACGTGAAAGGCAAATTGCTCATTCCGCAGGGAGGAATTAAGCAGTCATATGTTCTTTGCCTTGATGCAGCCACTGGCAATCTATTGTGGAAACAACCCTTTACTGGATCACCCGGCTGGAGTCGTCAGTTCCCGCCGGTGGTTCACGGTAATGTTGCCATTTATGCCTCCGGTTCGGGTGAGTATGACTATCAGGGCTCTGAGCAATATTTTACTTTTGGAGGTAAGCCCAAGGATCACGGTGGGAAAGAGGTGATGAGTTGGATTTATTCAAATACCAACCCCTATTACCCCAAGAACCATCGCCCGCGTATCTGGGCTTGGGATCTGGATACAGGTAAATTGCTTTGGGAAAAGGATTTCACCAAATACGGACGCGGCGGCAACGACTGCGGTATCTGTGTGCTTGATGGAAAATTGTACTATTCGGTCTTCTTCGGTTACGCGACCAGTGAGAAACAGAGGCGCGGATTGCCCGTCGAGAACAACGGCTTCACCGCCTGTCTTGAACCGAAGACCGGGAAAATTGTATGGTCTACAACCGAATATTTTGTGACGGCCAAATGTACCCTGAGTGCCCGCGATGGTCGTATTTACATCGGTGGCTTCAATCGTGCAAAGGAAGGCACAAATGACCGGTATGTCTGGTGTCTGGATGCTAAGGATGGTCGCCTTGTCTGGAAATCCGATGCGGTTACCTCGGCACTCAATGTCGTGACTGTTGGTGAACGCTACATCTTCTCCAACGCCCTGCGTGGCAAGGGGAACGTGTACGATCACAAGACCGGCAAGGTTGTAGACAGTATTGGTCACAATTATGCCTGCTGCCGCTTCACCATGTCTGAACCCTACGTTCTTGGGGCCAACATGGACATGATCGATCTTTCCCGTGAGGGCAAGTTAGTCTCCACCGGTCCTGCCATTGACTCGCGTGAATGCTTGGGGGCGGTTGTGTCCAATGGACGGATATTCTACACCTCTCAAGCCAGCGGTTTTGTCGTCTCGCAAACTTTCGGCAAGGAAGCAGAACAGATTCCAGCAGTATGGGAGCGGCCATGAACCGGCGCACATTTATAAACCATACTACGGCACTGGTCGCTTCCGGGACGGCGGTTTCATTAATGGCCAAGCCTTTTGAAAAGCTACACTTACTCTCAAAGCAGGGATGCGGACGGGCCAGTGGCTACGCCGAGGCCAACAAGATCATCACTGCCAAGGGGAAAACACATGTGGCATGGGTTGATTCGCCGCCTGAAGGGTTTCGAGTTCGTGTTGCCACATTGAACCAAAAAACAGGTAAATGGTCTCCGACCTACACCGTGGGCCAAGCCAAGGACAATCACGGTGGGCCGGCCCTGACCATGGATTCAAAAGGCTACCTGCACATTGCTTACTTCCCTCACCATGATCCTTTTTATTATCGGCGTTCGAAACGTCCGCACGATGCTTCCGAGTGGGAGGAGGAAATTCAGTTTGGCGAACGGTTGACTTACCCAACGATGATTTGCGGGGCGGACAACACCCTCTACTTCACTGCCCGCCGTAGCTTTAAGGACCGGCCCTGGTTTGTGGAACTATGGGAAAAGAAACCGGGGCGCGACTGGCATCGTGTCGGCCCGGTGATGCACTCGCGCCACAAGGGATATGCGCATTTCCAGGAATCACTGGCCTGGGGGCCCGACTATAAGACAATTCATTTGTGCTGCCGGTTTCACGAACTGACCGACAAGAGTGCCTACGGTCGGCTGCAAACGGTGGCCTACATGAAGAGCGAAGATTTTGGGCGCACCTGGAAGCGTTCGAATGGCTCGGTGATTGATAAACCCATTACTGTTGATAATGCTGAGACGATCGTGCGCGGAGGAGTGGATTTAAAGAAATCCCTGCGGGCGGGTTGTCTGGCAGTATCACCCAATGGAAAACCCCATCTACTATACAGCACGGTGGTCAAGCAGAAGGGTGAATCCTGGCTTGCGGTTGCCGACGGCAAAGGCAAATGGGAACGGATACGACTGAATGATCATCTTCCTGAAGGATGGCGATCCTTCAACCTGATCATGGCTGGCGGTCTCTCCTTTGATCATCAGGGTCAACTCCACGGTGTGGGACAGTTGCAGACCGGTGAGCAAAATGAAAAAATCTGGGGCGATCCCACCAATGAGATTGTGGCCTTTACCATGGTGGGTAAGGATCGCATCCAGTTCAGGTCCATCAGTAAATTTGATCCAAAAACCTCGCACTGGCTTCCCAGCATCGAACGACCTACCGGCCATAATGCGGTGCCTGAGCCTGCGGGCGTGCTCTTTACCGGCGGTCCAGCCGGTAAGACCAATACTGACCTGTTAAAGAATCACGTTTACTTTAGTAACTGAGATGAGTAGGAACTCATCGTCACACATGAGTTAATATCATGAAGTACAAAATAAAATTCTATTCATTGTTCGCATTGGCTTGGCTTTTATTTGCTGCCGATGCCGCGCCCAAAAAATACAACGTGCTTTTCATTATTTCTGATGACCTGACTTCCACGGCGTTGTCGTGCTACGGCAATACCGTTTGCAAGACGCCTAATATTGACTCCCTTGCAGCCAAAGGTACGCGCTTTACCCGCACCTATTGTCAGGGCACCTACTGCGGGCCTTCGCGTGCCTCATTCATGAGTGGTTATTATCCGCACGCAACAGGGGTTTTAGGCTACAAAAGTCCGCGCCCACAGATTGGCCGCCGTGTCACGTGGTCGCAGCACTTTATGAATAATGGCTATCACGCTGCGCGCGTAAGCAAGATTTATCATATGGGAGTACCCGGAGGCATTGAGCAGGGTGGGCATGGTGCCGATGACGCCGCTTCGTGGCACGAGCGCTACAACAGCAAAGGCCCGGAATGGCGAGCGCCAGGGAAAGGGGAAACCCTACAAAATAATCCCGATGGCAAACGGCCGGTGGTAGGTGGCAACACTTTCGTGGTGGTGGAGGCTGAAGGCGATGACCTTGTGCATTCTGATGGCAAGACGGCCGCGAAGGCAGTGGAATTGATCGGCAAGTTCGCAAAAAATGACAAACCGTTTTTCCTAGGTGTGGGTTTTGTGCGTCCGCATGTTCCATTTGTAGCTCCAGAAAAATATTACGAGCCTTTTTTGCCTTATTCCAAAATGAAGCTGCCGCCCAAAATCGAAGGCGACTGGGATGATATCCCTAAGCCAGGCATCAATTACTGCACCAGCCTGAATATGAAGATGGATATCCGGAAACAGAAAAAAGCGGTTGGCGGTTATTACGCTTCGGTTGCTTTTCTGGATGCGCAGGTAGGTAAGGTAATGGCTGCGCTGAAAAACTCCGGTAAAGCGGATAACACGATTGTTATCTTTACCAGCGATCATGGGTTCCATTTGGGAGAACACGATTTTTGGGCCAAGGTCAGTTTGCTGGATGAATCCTCGCAGGTGCCGCTTATCATCAGTGTGCCAGGAAAAAAACCAGCAGTGTGTCATTCGTTAACTGAATTACTCGACCTGTATCCCACTATATCTGCCCTGTGTGGTTTGCCTGCTCAATCACGTTTACAGGGTAAAGATATTTCCATAATGTTAGATGACCCAAAGCATACTGTACGCAAGGCTGCCTTTTCCGTGGCCCCGATGCGCAAAGGCTTCCTTTTACGTGAGGATAAATGGGCGTTTATTCAGTATGGTGAAACGGGAAAGAGCGGGATGGAACTCTACAACATGAAAGAGGATCCAAAGCAATACACCAGCCTAGCCAAAGATCCGGCCTACCAAAAAACTGTAACCCACTTCAAAGCTAAGATGGCCGACAAGTTGCTTGAGGTCCGCACGAATGACCTTAAAAAGAACTAAAAACTGCGTTGCGGCCTAGGGAGAGGGTTGTAAACTACAACGCATCATGAATCGGTGGCTCATCATCTCAATATATTGCTGGGTTGGTGTTGCCGTATCGGTTGATGCTGCCGATTACCTGAGCGACATCAAGCCCGTGCTCAAGGCGCGGTGTTATGCTTGCCACGGGGCGTTGAAGCAAAAGGCCGGCCTGCGGCTTGATACGGCTGCGGCCATCCGTAAAGGTGCCAAGACTGATGTGGTGGTGGTTCCCGGTAAACCGGCTGAGAGCGAGCTGCTTGCTCGCGTACTTTCCAATGCCCCAGAGGAGCGCATGCCTCCTGAAGGATCATTACTGAAACCACAGGAGGTTGAGGCCATCAGGAAATGGATTGGCGCAGGCGCACCGGCTCCTGAACATGAGGAGGCTGAGGCTGACCCGCGCGATCATTGGGCCTTTCAAGTGCCCGTGAAAGTGCCCTTGGGTAAAGGTGCGGGTAATCCCATTGATATTCTCCTGGAGAAGAATCGGGTGGCGCGTTCCCTGAAAACACAACCTTTGGCCGAGCGTTCGATTTTGATTCGTCGATTGTATCTCGACCTTATTGGTCTTCCGCCCACCCGCGCGCAGTTGAATGACCAGCGGCCATGGAACGAAATCGTGGATGAACTGCTCAAGAATCCGCAGCATGGTGAGCGTTGGGCGCGGCACTGGATGGATATCTGGCGCTACACCGACTGGTACGGGTTGGGTAAACAGCTGCGCAATAGCCAGAAACATATCTGGCACTGGCGTGACTGGATTGTGGAGTCGCTCAATGACGACAAGGGCTATAACCGGATGATTCAGGAAATGATTGCGGCTGATGAACTGGCACCGGAGGATCCAGAGGCGCTGCGGGCCACGGGCTTTCTCGCTCGCAATTATTATCTCTTCAACCGCACCACTTGGCTTGATGCCACCATTGAGCACACCGGCAAGGCGCTGCTTGGCCTGACCCTGAACTGCGCCAAGTGCCATGACCACAAGTACGATCCCATTTCCAGCGTGGATTATTACCGCCTGCGGGCCATCTTTGAGCCGCATCAGGTGCGGCTGGACCCGGTGCCCGGGGTGATGGATTTTGAAAAAGACGGCTTGCCGCGAGTGTTTGATAATCACCTCGACATCAAGACCTACCTGCACCAGCGCGGGGACCCGAAGAACCCGGACAAGGACCGCGAGATTACCCCGGCAGTCCCGGCTATCTTGGCGCATTTCGCGCCTGAAATAAAACCGGTGCAATTGCCGGTGTATGCCTACGCTCCCGCCGCCCGCGACCATGTACAAACTACCCACCTTGCCTCTGCCCGGGCCGCAGTGGAGGCGACGCAGAAGGAATTGGCCGAAGCCCGGAAGAAAGCGGCCAACGCGCCAAAAGCTCAGCCGAAGCCCAAGTCGTCGGCCCCTGAACCCGCGCCGCAATTTGCCTTTCACGATGATTTTGGTAAACGCAACGACGAGTTGTGGGAGGTCATTGGCAGGGGTTGGAAGTTCGAGAAGGGCGCGGCACACCAGACCGCCGCCACGCGCGATGCAGAACGGTTGGCGCTGCGTCAGAAACTCCCGCGTGATTTTGAAATGACCTGCCGCTATACCCACACAGGTGGCAGCCTGTACCGGTCGGTGACGTTCCGATTCGACGTGACGGCGGACCGCAAGTATGTCAACTACGTTTACACCAGCGCCCACGCGCCCGGGCCGAAGCTGCACGTGGCCTACACGCGCGATGGTGCCAGCACCTATCCGCCCGACGGCCTCGTGGCTCAGCCCATCAAGATTGGTACGCCGTACACGCTGCGCTTGGCTGTACGGGGTCGGCTCGTGAACGTCTGGCTCAACGATAAATTTCAAATCGCCTATACGCTGCCCGACCGAAAACCCGGCGGTCATCTGGAGTTGTCGGGATTTGATGCGACTGTGGCGTTTGATGATATCCAAATCAAATCACTTCCTGCTGACTTGAAGTTGACTGAATCTAAAAACGCTGCGCCGGAATTGAAGCCCGTCGGCTCAGTGGAAACGATCGAGGCCAAGCTTGACGCCGCCAAGATGAAGGTGGCTTCACTGGAGGCGATGTTCGCCGCCGAGAAGGCGCGCGGCGACGAAACCGCTTTTCAAAAGGCATCGCAGTTGGCCGCTCGGCGCGCGGCGGAGGCGTCCAAGGCTGTGGGTGAATACGAACTGAAAGCCTTTGCCACGGACGGAAAAAAGGTCAAGGCCGCACGCGCGAAGATTGCCAATGCCGAAAAGCTGTTCGCCGCGGCGAAGCAGGGAAAGGGCACATTCACCCCGCTGCGCGCGGCCAAGAAGTCGCTGGAAACGCCCGCGCACAAGGAGAGTCAGTATCCCACCGTGTATCCCGCCACCAGCACGGGCCGGCGCACGGCCTTGGCGCGCTGGATCATCTCACCGAAAAATCCGCTTACCGCGCGGGTGGCAGTGAACCACGTTTGGTTGCGCCACTTTGGCGAACCCCTGGTGGGATCGGTCGATGACTTTGGACTGCGCGCCAAGCGGCCGGTGCAGGCTGAGTTGCTCGATTATTTGGCACTTGATTTCATGGAATCTGGCTGGAGCTTTCGGCATCTGCACCGGTTGATCACTACCTCACGCGCCTACCGCTTGAGTTCCTCCACGGTCAAGACTGACTCCAGGACGCTCACTGCTGATCCTAACAATTTCTACTACTGGCGCATGAACACGCGCCGCATGGAGGCGCAGGTGGTGCGAGACAGTTTGTTACAGCTGGCCGGCGTGTTGGATACTCAAATGGGTGGCCCCTCGGTGAATCCGGGTGATGCAGTGCGCCGGCGCAGCCTTTATTTCAAACACTCGCGCGACCAGCAGGACAAGTTTCTCAAGATGTTCAATGATGCGGATCATTTGCAGTGTTACCGGCGTACCGAGAGCATCGTGCCGCAGCAGGCACTGGCACTGGTAAACGGCCAGTTGGCAATTGAAATGTCAGACCTAATTGCAAAAAGGATGGAAGGGGACGATTTTGTGGAGTTGAGCTTTGAATTGCTCCTGGGCCGTAAGCCTGAATCAACCGAAAGGCAGGCATGCCTGAAGGCTCTGGATGAATTGAAGGCGATCGCGAAGCAGGGCGGCAAGGCTAACCCTGACCAGCGCGCCCGTCGCGGATTGGTTCACGCCTTGCTCAACCACAACGACTTTGTTTCAATTCGATAAACCATGGACATGAATCGCAGATTATTTCTGGGCAGTACTGGCCTTGGTTTTGGCTCCTTGGCCCTGTCATCGATGCTGCGCGGTGCGGAAGGGGTTTCACAATTTGCCCCAAAGGCAAAAAGTGTGATATGGCTCTTTATGCGTGGAGGGGTGAGTCACATGGAAAGTTTTGATCCGAAGCCGATGCTTAACAAGTTTGCTGGTCAGTCCATCAACAACACACGCTTCAAGTATGTGCAGGATCCGGCTCGCCTGAAAAAGGTGCGGGTAGTGGTGGTAAACGATGCAAACGGCCAGCAGCGGAACAAGATTTATCCGCTACAGATTGGTTACAAAAAATACGGTCAGAGCGGCATTGAGGTTAGTGACTGGTTTCCTCATATCGGCTCCTGTGTTGATGATATCTCAGTAATTCGCTCCATGTGGACCACTGACGACAACCACGGTGCACAAGTACAGTTTCATTCTGGCCGACACATGCTTGATCCGCGCGTGCCGACCATAGGTGCATGGGTGAATTATGGCCTTGGCACTTTGAATGAAAATTTGCCGCAGTTTATCGGTATGGGGCCACGCTACTTTGACCGGAGCGATGGCCATTACCTCGGCCCCGCCTACGATGAGGTTCGGCTGAAGATCGATCCGAACAATCCGTTGGACTACGCCAAGCCAGAGGGCGATATTACCGGTGAAGAACAACGCCTTGGGTTTGGTCTGGTCAATCGACTCAACCGGCTCAACCAAAAAAATTATCCTAACGATGCCGCACTCGAGGCACGCATCAAGTCCTACGAGTTGGCTTATCGCATGCAAACCTCAGTGCCCGGTGTGGTGAATTTTGATACAGAGACTGACGTGACAAAGAAGTTGTATGGATTTGATCAGAAAGAGACGAAGCCTTTTGGTCAGCAACTGCTTGCTGCTCGTCGATTCGTTGAACGTGGAGTGCGGTTTATTCAGATCATGCACGGCAGCGGTGCGGCCGGTGCATGGGATCAACATTCAAATTTGAAAGCGAAGCATTCCGAGTTGGCAATGCAGGTTGATCGGCCCATTGCAGGTTTATTGAAGGATCTAAAGTCGCGTGGTTTGCTTGATGAAACACTCGTCGTCTTCGCCACCGAATTCGGGCGTACCCCTGGATCACAGGGTTCCAATGGACGCGATCACCATCCCTATGGTTTCAGTGTTTGGTTGGCAGGTGGGGGTATTCGGGGTGGGGTCGCTCACGGTACGACTGATGAGATAGGGTTTCACACGGAGGAGCATCCCCACTACGTCACAGACGTCCATGCTACACTTCTGCACCAATTGGGTCTGGAGGCTGAGCGTATGGAAGTGCCGGGTCACAAGCGGCTGGAAGCTGACTTTGGGCATATCATTAAAGATATTATAGTTTAGCGGGCGTATACAACCGACTATGTCTTTCAGTAACTGGACAAAAAATTATTATTGAGGTAGCTTCAAGTCCGTGAAGTTCGCCCAATACATAGCGGCAATAGCAGTGCTGTTGGCTTGGTTGCCGGCAACTAATCACTGCCTTATTGAGGCTGTTAAGCCGAGCGCTGAATCAGGTGGATGCTGTAGTGAAACTAATGAGCGGCCACATCAGCAAGATCCGTGTGAGAGTTGCGCAATGTGCTCTCTAGAGTCTGGGGGTATTCTGCCTTCCACCTCTGGTGTTTTTGTCATCGATTTAAAAGACTTCTTGCTGTGTGGAAAATTATCTCTCGCAGGGTTATTTGTTTCGTTTGAAACAACTGGCTTCGGATTAGGAAGGTCTCCCCCTGATCTGGCTAGCTGGCATTTTAATATTGGTAACGCCCTTCCGGGGCGTTCGCCTTCCTCCTTCATTTAAGGAGCTTTTTATCAGTTCCGTTTTCCAAACGTTATTGGGCGCGTTAATGCCCGGCTAACGAATGCGTACAACGTGTTCATTTGAGAGAAAGAAGAAATGGATTTTAGAATGAAGATAAACAGGAAAATTTTTGGATGGCTTACCGGAGCCCTGGCTCTGGTTTTGGTGGGTGCGGTCCCGGTGTGTGGTGCGGACGGTGATCCGGACGCCAAGCAGGAGGTCCGGGATGCAGCTGTGGTTGCAAAGTTAAAAGACCACAAACAAGTTTCGCTTTTGTATGTAAAAGGAATGACGTGAAAATCCTGCGCGATCGGCATCCGTGTGAAGCTGAAAAGATTAAAGTTCGTTGACACCAAACGTTACAAGAGTGGTGTGGAAATGGATGTTAAAGCACAGCTGTTAACCGTGGCATTAAAGCCAGGTCAGGCCCCAGATGACAACTTAATTGCTAAATCCGTGTGGGATGCGGGATATATACCTGTTGAGTGGTATTCTGTGGTAAAGGGAAAAGCCAAGGCGCATCCTTACCCGAAGATCAAGGAATGAATAAGGGGTCATTAAAGGCCCTATGGGCTCTTCTGTTTTCGGTATCTGTCCTTTTTGCTGATGATCCCATTATGAACATGATGCCCCGCTGGGATGGTGGTTGGGGTTTTCAGTTCATTGAGGAGTATCGTTATGAAAATGATCTTTTGTTGGGTGGCAGAAAGGAGTATCCCGGATTCACTGAAGATGTTCACTTGCTGCATTTCGAAACCGTTTACACATGGGATAAGTCGGTTCGTGTGACGGCCAAGTTCCCATGGGTATTGGATGCGCGCCGTGAAATGCCTGATGGATTCGGAGGCAAATTGATCCAGCGAGACAGCGGGATTGGTGATCCCATGATTTCTCTCCCTTTAAAGAAGTATTTCAATCTGGATGGGCGAAGCGGGTCGTGGACTTTTAAGCCCATGTTGAGAATGCCGGTGTCAGGGAAAGATGACTATGAAATATACTATGATCAGTGGTCTCCAGGTTTGGGTTTGGGTTATGAATTTGAGACAGCCAATTGGTATTTTGGTGTTTCGGTGTCTGGTCATGAATATCTTGGATCTCAACCTTTTGGCTCTCATTCGTCGATAGATTTTGGTTATAATTTTGATGCAAAGGGGACCAATGGATCTATTTTTTGGGAGACTGATTTTCATTGGGAGGATGACGGGTCAGAAACCCTATATGCCGGACCCGCCTTATATTGGAACGTGAACGATACCGTGCATTGGAAGCTGGAATGGAAACATGACTTTCATGACCGGCAGGGGATATTGGATCATGGTAATGGAGGTGTTTTTAAGTTCAGTTTGGGTTGGGTCTTTTAGTTCCTTGTCTTGACCAAATTCTGGCAGGGTAGGAAGCTCCTGCCGATGCGACACCCCTTCGTTCTTCTGCTGACGCTTTTAATATTGGTTGGCACAGCGCTCCAAGCGGCTAAACAGCCGAACATCGTCATCATTATGGCTGACGACATGGGCTTCTCGGATGTTGGCTGTTACGGCAGTGAAATCAAGACGCCCACGCTCGATAAGTTGGCGGCAAATGGATTGCGCTTCACACAGTTCTACAACACCTCGCGCTGTTGCCCCACAAGGGCCTCGTTGCTCTCAGGTATGTACCAGCATCAAGCCGGCATCGGTCTCATGACCGGTGACAACAAGCTTCCCGGTTACCGTGGTGAATTGGGTCGGGACGTGGTTTCCATCGCTGAGGCGTTGAGCACAGGTGGGTATCGCCGTTACATGAGTGGTAAATGGCACGTAACCAAGCACACTCGCCCGCAAGGTCCAAAGGATAATTGGCCGATGCAACGTGGTTTCGAGAAATTTTACGGCACTATTATCGGTGCAGGCAGTTTTTTTGATCCTGCTACCTTGTGTCGGGGCAACCAGTTTATTACTCCGGTTAATGACAAGAAATATCAACCCAAGACCTATTACTATACTGATGCCATTAGCGACAATGCGGTTATGTTTCTCAAAGAACATGCCAAGGAATCGCCGGATAAGCCCGTATTTCTTTATGTGGCCTATACTACCGCGCACTGGCCGATGCATGCGTTGCCCAAGGACATTGCCAAATACAAGGGGGTATATGACGGAGGTTTTCAGGAAATACGTTCCCAACGTTTTGATCGACTTAAAAAGCTTGGGTTGATCAAAAAAGATTCAAAGCTATCCAAGCAATCTGATGACTGGGAAAAGGCACCCAATAAGCAGTGGGATATTCGCAACATGGAAGTGTATGCGGCCATGGTCGATAACATGGATCAGGGGATTGGTCGGATTGTGGATGAGTTTAAGAGGCAGGGAACACTGGATAATACACTGGTTTTTTATCTCCAGGATAACGGGGCATGCGCTGAAGGGTTTGGCAGGTACAAGCCCAAACGCCCTTATCGTACTGATTACAAGCCATTGGGACGCGACGGATTTCAAACCAAGATTTGGCCGCCCATGCAAACCCGTGATGGTCGTCCGGTAAAAAATGGCCCTGATGCCATGGCGGGGCCTGAAGATACCTTCACTGGCGTGGGTCGTGGCTGGGCAAACGTTTCGAATACTCCCTTTCGTGAGTACAAACACTTTGCCCATGAGGGAGGCGTCTCCACGCCACTCATTGCCCATTGGCCCAAGGGCATCGATTCCGGTCTTAATGGCAAGCTCGATCGCCAGCCCGGCCATTTGATTGACCTTATGGCCACCTGCGTGGATGTCGCGGGCATTGAGCATCCCAAGGAGTTTGCTGGAAACAAAATCCAGCCGCTAGAAGGAGTGAGCCTGAAACCGGCATTTAAAGGCAAGAATCTTGAGCGCAAGGACGCGCTCTATTTTGATCATCACCTTAATGGTGCCATCCGGGATGGTCAGTGGAAGTTGGTGCGCTACGGCGACTCGGGGCGCAATGCCAAGCTGCATCCATGGCAGCTTTATGATATGGAACATGACCGGTCCGAGCAAGATGATTTGGCCAATAAATATCCGGACAAGGTGAAGGAACTGGCCATCAAATGGGAAAAATGGGCCGTGCGTGCGCGGGTAAAGCCGTGGCCATGGAAAGTCGATTGAGTATGACTGTTGCGCGATTGTTTTTGGTTCAGATCATTGTCTTCATTTCCTGCGCTTATGCAGAGAAAAATAATCCACAAATGGATCTTATTGTTTCGGCATTGCAGAAGGTTGATGATCCAAAAATTCAGGTTAGCTTTTTGAAGGGGATGCTCTCTGGTTTAACAGGACAGCGAAATGTTGCTGCCCCCAAAGGATGGGTGACGCTGAAAGAAAAGTTGGAAAAGGAGGATGATGCGGAGGTTAAAAAACTGGTTGCCCAGTTGAGTCAAATTTTTGGGGATGAATCGGCCAGCCAAGCTGCATTGGCAACCTTGCGTGATAACACTGCCCGCGTTGAGGCGCGAAGAAGCGCCCTCAAATCCCTGCTTGCTCAACGGCATTCTGAGGTGCCCATCGTTCTTGAAAGTCTGTTGAGTCAATCGTTCCAGATCGATGTGATTCGTGCTTATGCTGCTTATGATTATTCGAAGGCGCCGGATGTTCTCCTCAAGAAATATTCCAAGCTTGATTCTCAGGCGCGTCGAGCGGTCATAGAGACTCTATCTTCACGCAAATCTTATGGTCAGGCGCTGCTTAAGGGCATTGAGCAGGGTAAGGTGAAAAAGGATGAAGTCCCTGCCTACGTGGCGCGGAGCCTGAAAGTACTGTTGGGGGAGGATTTTGAAAAGGTATATGGAAAGGTGAAAGATGTGTCTGCTGATAAAGGCAAATTGATGGCCCAGTACAAATCCAGAATACTATCTCCGGAAATGAACAATGCGGATGCCTCGCGAGGACGGGCGGTATACCAGAGAACGTGTGCGGCGTGTCATATCATGTACGGTGAGGGGGGGAAGATAGGGCCTGAGCTTACCGGGTCCAATCGAGCTGATACTGACTATATTCTACTAAACATTATCGATCCTAATTTCGATGTTCCCGAAGGGTATCGTATGGTTACCATAACCAGCAGGGATGGCCGCGTTTATGCCGGTAACGTGACTGAGGAGGACAATGCTAAAGTCGTATTAACCATGGTGGGTCAAACTAGTGTTATTTCCAAGGCCGATATCAAGACGCGACTGGTATCAAAGATATCGCTGATGCCTGAAGGGTTGCTATTGACTCTGAAGGATAAAGAAATTCTTGATTTGATTAAATACCTCAGAACTGAGAAACAAGTGGAGCTTCCCAAGTGATGAAATACCGAATAGTTACCGTTCTCGCTCTCGTTTTTGGATCAACCCTCTGGTTTTGGTCTGCCACCCCCACGAGCAATGCCAAGTTTTTAAAGCCTGCCGAAGCCATTAAGCAGATGACGGTGCCCAAGGGATTTGAAGTGACCGCTTTTGTGGCTGAACCTGATATAGGTGAATGTATTGCCTTTTGTTTTGATGACCGCGGCCGGCTATGGACCCTGGAGAATTACAATTACAAAACCCGAAAGTCCCACAGTGAGGATCAGCGCAACCGAATCCAGATATTTGAGGATGTGAATGGAGACGGTGTTTTTGATACCAAAAAACTTTTTACCGACAAGCTCACTTTTAGTTCAGGTATTGCTGTTGGAATGGGTGGAGTCTATGTCGGAAAACCGCCTGAACTGATTTTTATTCCTGACAATGATGGGGATGACAAGCCCGATGGTGAACCCAAGGTTCTGCTCGATGGTTGGGGTATCCACGATCGGCATGAGACCCTGAACAGTTTTATCTGGGGTCCTGACGGATGGCTTTATGGTTGCCACGGTGTTTTCACACGTTCGCAGGTGGGCAAGCCGGGTGCTCCGGAGAGTGAGCGGCAGTATATCGATGGAGGTATTTGGCGCTGGCATCCTGTGAGTGAGGAGTTTGAAGTGTTTGCCGAGGGATTATCCAATCCGTGGGGATTTGATTTCAACGATCATGGGCAGGGCTTTGCTACCTGCTGCGTAATTCCCCACTTGTTTCATATCGTTCAGGGAGGGGTTTATCACAAGCAAAGCAGACAAAACGTGAACCGTTTTGTTTATGATAACATCAAGACAATCCGAGATCATGCACACAAGTCGGCTCACGGAGGCGCGCGTTTTTATCTTGCTGATGCGTTCCCGGCAAAATACCGAAACCAGCTCTTCATGTGTAACATTCACCAGCACAGTGTATTGACTGACTACATGGTGCCGAAAGGCTCGAGTTTTATTGGGAAGCACGGTGAGGATTTTTTGCCGGCTAATGACCTTGCCTGGGTTGGTTTTAGTGTTGAAATCGGCCCTGAAGGGGCAGTCTATATTCTTGATTGGCACGATCAGAATATATGTGGGAATGAGGTCAAGTTTCCGAACTCTAGTCGGGTTTACCGGATCATGCCAAAGGGTAGTAAACCCATTAAACGCCCCAACCTTCGTTCATTGAGTGATCTGGAACTGGTTGAGATGCAGAAACATTCCAATGATTGGTATGTACGTCATGCCCGGGTTATTCTTCATCATCGCGCGATTACCGGGAAACTGGACTCCACCAGAGTTCACACGAAGCTGGAAGAAATGCTTAGGCAAGCCAAAACCCAGGGGAAACGCCTGCGGGCTTTATGGGCTCTTCACGTGACGGGTGGTTTAAAGGCAAAAGAGGGTGCGCGGTTGATTGAGCTTCTTTCCCACTCTGATGAATATGTTCGGGCCTGGACGATTCAGTTTTTGTGTGAAGATAAAAAGCCTTCGCCCAAGGCTTTGGATAAATTTAACGTTTTGGCCAAAAGTGATAAATCACCTGTAGTACGGCTTTATCTGGCCGCCGCATTGCAACGACTGCCTTTCGATCAGCGCTGGTCTATTTTGGGGGCTTTGGCGTCCCATGAGGAGGACGTGGAAGATCATAATATCCCGCGTATGCTCTGGTTGGCTCTGGAGCCAATGGTTCCGGAGAACCAAGCCAAGGCTTTGACTTTGGCGGTGGGTTCCAAGATGCCAAAGCTTCAGGAGTTTGTGCCCCGTCGGATTTTGGGGGAAGTGAGTGCTGCTAAGCC
>JASLKQ010000074.1 GCA_030747505.1 Verrucomicrobiota bacterium
GTCACGGTAACATAGCTGACCCCAGCCTCAACAAGTCGCCGAGCAAGGAGCATCGATTGACCCGTAGTATTGCGGCCATAACGCTCACGCACCTTTACATCCTCGGTGCTAATATCAAATGCCTTGCGCGCACGGTCGTCAGTAAGAAGCTCAAAGGCCTGCCCATTGAACTTACCAATGGATTCAATCGTACGAGTGTTATCCAGCAGACGACGGTGTTTATCCAGCGACTCAAGCAGACCCTTGCGGTCATTGACCCGTTGGAGGGCTAGATCAGGCAGGAGATCGAGATTGTCGACCTTGAAATCCTCCTTATTCGGATCACCAGCGGCAATAAAAGGGTCATAGGCATTACCCAGAAACGCCGACCGACCATTGCGCATCGCGCGTGCAATTGAGACATAGGGGGGCACTCCCGAGGCGTTGGCACCTTTTAGCCTAGCAGTTGTCGAAGCAATGGCGGGAAAGCTGTTGTTACTCCCCTTTCGCCCAAGCTTGTAATAACCGGTTTGGGTGAGGTGACTGGAAGTATCGTGACTACTGCTACTATGGTGAATAGAACGAATGATCGCCATTTTATCAGCGACCTTGGCCTGTTCCTTCATCAGTTCGCTGAAGTGCACCCCGGGAAGATTAGTCCTGACGGTTCCGAATGGACCCCGATATTCGGAGGGTGCTTCAGGCTTCGGATCATAAGTCTCAAACTGAGTCGGACCTCCGGTTAACTCAATGTAAATGACACTCGTTTCTTTGGCCGCCACACCCTTTTGGGATCGGGCTTCCAACAACCGAGGTAAAGTCAAACCTCCCAGTCCCAGGAATCCCGCCTGCAGAAATGACCGGCGGGTGTGGCCATCACAAAAAGATGTCTGTTTACTTCCAATCAACCTAATCATCCCAAAATTTCCTTTCCCCACAAATCCACCAGTGAATGTACTGGCTTGAACCCACCTAGGCAATACCGCATTCGAGCAGAGTTTAAGTGTAGAACTACTTTGAGGCAGGCGGTATCGGCATGAAAAGCCTCATGCGAATACCCTGTTTATCCGCCCTAATCCCCGCAACCGTGTAGTGTAGATACTTGGAGATTTGTTTAAACTCAGGAAGCAACTTGAAATCCAGCCATTCACCAAACAGATCTCCCTCGATAGGCAAACCGGTATCGGGATCAATCCCTTGTGGCAACCCTCCAAAGGCATCGGAAATCAGGTTCGGGTTCTTTTTGAGCACCGTGAAAAGCCCACGAGCCATGATTTTGGAGTTTTCAAAACCAAACGCACCTCCGTCCAGCCCACCCACTTTTTTGGCCGCCTGATTAAGACCCGCCAATTTCGCCAGAGGCTTGGCTCCTTCCTTAGGGCCATCAAGATATGACTTTATGGCCTTTAGATCCTGAGAAAACACAACATATTCCCCTACAGCTACCGCATGCAATGTTGTTTCCTTCTCATCAACAAAATTACCAAAATGGTAGGAGTACAGGGTTCGCCCCTCGATTTCATCCTCCTCAGGCGGTGCCTCCACCACCATTGAAATTAAATCCATTATTGCACGCAGGGTCACCTTCGGCTTTTTGGAATTAATCATATACAGCCGGGGTGGATTTAATAGATTCTGAATTTTTTTACCACGGGGTGCCATCTCAATCATAATAAAGTCGTCTCCCATGGTATCGATCAGTTGGGCTTTAAGTTTGAACTCCGGATTTTTGGCCTGAACCTGTGCCTGAAAGAAAGCCATCGCCCCTGCGGCTGCAGGAGTAATTTCATTGGCCGTATCAACAAAGGTTTTCCATAATTGCGCCGCACTCTGCCGCAAGCGCCCGAAACTCACCACATCAGCGGACACAAATGGGGGCGGCCGCGCATCTTTTTTTGGTGGAGCCAACATGCTAAAAAGACCTCGCCGTGCCGCCTCCGGCACATTCAAAGTAATTTCCAGTAACGACCCCTCTTCATCCGTCCTCCCCGAAACACCCACACTCTTGAGACCGGTTAATCCCAGTGCCTCCATCACCCGCTGCGGTTCGGGCATCAAGGGGTCGGGCTTGGCGTCCGGATCACGCCGCTTTTCAATCTCATCATTCACCACTTCCAGCACCGTGGAAAAATCCAGCCAACCATACATCCATGCTTCGTCAAACTGCACCTTGTGCTGAACCACGAAAGCCGCATTATCTTTCAAGGTTTTGGCCATGGGATTTTTATGATTCTTGACCAATGTCGTTGCCAATTTCTCAGTTGATGTAACGATCAACATGGATTTGGACTGTCCCAGATAAACCCCACTACCGGGACGTCTGGGGATGGGGATGTGCACAAAGTCGGTACCTTCAATTCGAAGACGCTCATGTTCGACTTGATTATCCACCAAGACCTCTCGCAGTTGTAACATTCCCCGATCCAGTTCAGCCGCCTTGTTACCACTATCCATCAAAAAGATGATGCCAGGCGAGGTCTGGCCCGCTTTACGCGTTAAGGCAATTGTCACCTGTCCCTGTGCCAGATTCCAAATCTCCCCGGGTTGAATGGGGGCTTCCTCCCGTATCCTTTGCATCACATTTTTGTTGAATGCTTTTTCGATCTTTCCGGTAAATGCAGCCATGGCCGGGTCATTCCACATGCGCACCGCCGGATCTGCCTTGAAAAATTGCCGTGCCTTATTCAAGTCGGGCACGGTCGCGACAGCAAAAGTGTTAACCGGGAGAATCGTTTCCGGCACCACCGCCGCCCAAAGTGGAGCCTTCAATAAAGCTGCCAGAATTGTGAAGAGGATAAAGTTTTTCATGTGATTAAGGAATAATACGCATAAATCACGCGGGAGTTACTTTATCCCGCGGGGAATATAAGCCCGATAATAATAGGTCTCGATCCTATTGCAAGCGTGCCCGTGCAGCAGCCAATTGCTCAGGAGTATTGATATTGGTTAGTTGAAACCACTCTGACTCAGGTAATTCAAGCATCTGACCACAGTCCCGGGCAAATCTCTGAAGGGAGAGTTCGCCAGATTCGAGACGTTGCTCCACAACCGGCAAGAGATCAGTAGTTAAACAGAAGGGAAACCCCACCCTTCCGTCCGCCTCAACGAATAGTGCATCTCCCTCCAAGACGAACAACTTCTTTACCAACTCGGCGGAAAGAAATGGCATATCACAACAGAGAAAGAGCACCTGTCGCGCTTTCGAGCCGCGTAACGCTGTCTGTATACCCCCAATTGGCCCGAATCCAACTCGGTAATCCACCTTGATAACGCGACAGGATAATTCCAGTTCTTCAGCCACCCTGTGGGCATGCTCTATCAAGGTATGGTTCCCTACCCGAAGCAAAGCTTTGTCTTGGCCCATTCGGTGGCTTTTCCCTCCGGCAAGAATCGCCGCTTCAATCGGCACTTTTTTGACTATTTTGTTCAAAAACAGGTTGCCTTTTCATTATCACATGGTAGCTTGCCCGCCCTTTTCCCTTCAAAAGATGGTTAAGGGTAAAATGGTCTTAAATGCCCGGATTCGCGTGAAATCGGTGACCACATTAACAACTAACTCTAATCCCGTCATCCTGCGGGATGGCCCAGATCGGGTCTCGAACAAGGGAACACAATATGAGTACTGGAATTCAAGAATTACTTGAGGCGGGAGTCCATTTCGGACACCAAACCCGCCGTTGGAACCCAAAAATGAAGCCCTATATCTTCCGGGCACATAATGGGGTTCATATCATTGACCTGACACAAACCGCCGAGCAACTCAATGCCGCCTGTAACTTTCTGGGCAACACCATACGCAGCGGTGGCAAAATCCTGTTTGTCGGCACAAAAAAACAAGCCCAACCGCTCATTCGGGAACTAGCCGAAACCCACAAACAACACTTTGTGACCGACCGTTGGCTTGGCGGCATGTTGACCAACCTAAAAACAGTAAAGCAACGACTCAAGCGCCTGAAAGAAATTGAGGCGATGGAGGAGGACGGTAGTATTGCAGGATATGTAAAACAGGAACAAGCCTCTATCCGTCGCGAAAAAGCACGGTTGCTGAAAAATCTGGGAGGAATCCGCCACATGGACAGCACCCCTGATGCAATGTTTGTAATAGACATTAAACGCGAACATAACGCTATTGCTGAAGCCCGTAAGCTGAGAATTCCCATTGTGGCGCTGGTTGATACCAACTGTGACCCTGAACTGGTCGACTACCCAATCGCCGGCAATGACGATGCTATTAAATCTGTCCAGATCATCGTCGAAACCATCGGCCAAGCTGTTGGAGAAGCCAGAGGCGAACATGCAGCAACAGCAGCAGAACAAATTGCAGAAACACCACCTATACCGGAGACAGCCGAAGAAACCGAATCGCCCCCTGTAGAAGCGCCTGCAGAAAAGAAAGACAATACACCTCGTTCATCAGTAGAAAATATAGCTGAGAAGCTACATGAAGCCTGCAACCGTTTAGGAACCGACGAAAAACAAATCTCTGACTCCATTAGCCAGATAAATTCGCAAGAAGAGTGGCAGGCCGTGAAAACTTGCTTTCAAAGCAAATACACTGATTTTCACGATGGAGACCTGATAAAATGTCTTCATGACGAACTAAGTGAAAACGAACTTAAAGAACATGTCCAAACGCCACTACAAGGCAAAGGTATTGAGCTTTAGACAACTCATCACAATTAATACAACCAGAGAAGAAATACTATAACATGGCTGAAATTACCGTTGCTCAAATTGGCAAACTCCGTCAGCAAACAGGAGCGGGCTTGATGGATTGCAAAAAGGCGCTTACCGAAACCGAAGGAGACGTGGAAGCAGCTATTGCGTGGCTGCGAAAAAAGGGAGCTGCTACTGCTGAAAAGAAATCCACCCGCACAACCTCAGAAGGTGTCATTGCTTTGAATATTACTGATGATGGCAAAAAAGGAACACTGGTAGAAATTAACTGTGAAACAGACTTTGTAGCCAAAAATGACAAGTTTCAGGAGTTCTGCAATGAAATTGCTGCCGCATACACTGATAACCCAGAAGCTGATCTGGAAGAAAAACGTACTACCACAGTAGCTGAAATTGGTGAGAATATTCAACTAACCCGTAACGAAAGCCTGAGCCTAGACGGCCCAGGAGCCGTAGCCTCTTACATCCATCACGGTGCTAAAGTCGGCGTACTTGCAGCTGTGGAAACAGGCAAGGATGAAACCACTCAAACTGAGCCGTTCAAACAACTCTTAAATGATATCACCTTGCAGATTACCGCTGCCAGCCCGGAAGCACTGAATCGTGATGCCTTGGACCAAGACAAACTGGAAAAAGAACGGGAAATTGCCCGAGAACAATTCAAAGATAAACCTGCACAAGCCATCGAAAAAATTGTAGAGGGTAAGATTGAAAAATATTATTCTGAGGTATGTCTTGTGGATCAGGATTTCGTGAAAGGCGAAGGTTCGGTGAAAGATCACGTAACTGCTGTGGCCAAGGAACTTGGTGATGAAATAACCATCAAGGCCTTTATTCGCTTTCAAGTAGGGGAAAATCAGGAAGATTAATACCTTATTTAGTTCAAGCGGCCCCGGAATAAGGGGTCGCTTTTTTTGTGCTAACGTTTGACGTGCATAGGCAACTAATGTTAGACCCCATCTCCGGTGAAACGTACTGCCTCATCTCAAACCAAACCCAAATACAAACGAATCCTTCTTAAACTCTCCGGCGAAGCCTTGGGAGGTGATTCTGGACAGGGCATTTGCCCGGAAACTGTTGCGAGCATGGCCAAGCAGATTGGGGAATTGCGTGATCTGGGCGTGCAGGTTGTAATCGTTGTGGGTGGAGGAAATATCTTTCGTGGACTGGAAGGCGAAGGAGCAGGTATCGATCGTGCTACCGGTGATTATATGGGCATGCTGGCCACTATCATCAATGCACTTGCACTTCAAAACTCTCTGGAACATCACGCAGTGGAAACGCGGGTTCAAACAGCCATTGAAATGAGTGAGGTAGCTGAACCTTTCATTCGACGACGCGCAGTTCGCCATTTGGAAAAAGGGAGGGTCGTGATCTTCGGAGGCGGAACCGGTAATCCATATTTTTCAACGGACACAGCTGCCGCACTCCGCGCCAATGAGATTGGAGCCGACGTTATCCTTAAGGCCACCAAGGTGGATGGTATCTACGACAGTGATCCGGAAAAAAACCCAAAAGCCAAACGCTTCAGCAGTGTCAGCTATCTTGATTGCCTCCAAAAGCAATTGCGTGTAATGGACTCCACTGCTTTTTCACTCTGTCTGGACAATAAAATGCCCATTGTGGTCTTCGATCTATTTAAACCTCATAACATCCGTAATGTGGTCCTCGGCAAGAAGGTTGGTACGCTGGTCAAGGCCTAGGCAATTTTCCTTTTCACCACGGTTGCCTCTCTCTAGAATGGGGTCATGCCAGTAGATGATATCCTTCTCCACACTGAGGAGAAAATGCAGAAAAGTGAAGAAGCTGTTATATCCGAATTTGCCGGTGTGCGAACTGGAAAAGCATCCCCAGCCCTAGTGGAGAATATCAATATTGAGGCTTATGAGGGTAGTTCCATGCGGCTCAAGGAACTGGCGGCCATTACCACGCCAGAGATGCGCACGCTGGTCATTCAACCTTGGGACGCCAGCACCACCGTCGCCATTGAAAAGGGTATTCAAGCAGCCAACCTTGGCCTGAATCCTTCGGTGGATGGTAAGGTTATCCGTATCAATCTGCCCGATCTGAGCAAGGAACGCCGACAGGAAATGGTGAAGGCAGTCCGTAAACTTGCTGAAGATGGTCGTGTAGCAGTCAGACATGTCCGACGCGAGGCACTGGAATCCTTGAAAGGGGAACAAAAAAAAGGTGAGCTTACCGAGGACGATGTAAGTCACGGTGAAAAAGAAGTGCAAAAACTTACTGATTCATACGTAAAGAAAATTGACAATCATCTCTCCACAAAGGAAGAGGAAATCCTTAAAGTATAATAATATCATGGATACTGAAGCTGCTGAAACCAAAACACATCTGGAAATGGAGCCTATCAAAGTCGGCACCAACCAACTCTGCGAATCCATAGTAAATCAAGAGGGGTTCAAAAAGCTCTATGCGAACATTGATGCATTTATTACCGATGAAAAACTGAAGTATGAATATGGCACTCTCAATGACCAAGGCGCTCTCCTTCAGCAAAAGCAGCAAGCGGGTGCAGAGATCACCGAAGAAGAAATCACTGGATTTGAGAAGCTACGTGAGGAATTCATGTCCAATCCGGTGGCCATCAACTTTCTTGATGCCCAGGAAGAAGTGCAGAAAGTGCAGGATCGCATCCATCAGGTAATCGCCAAGACTTTTGAAATTGGGAAAGTCCCCCAGCAAGAGGATTTTGACTTTTGCAGCGACGGATTCGGCGACTGCGGTTGCAGTCATGAATAATGCCATGCATACCCTATCACGCCGCAATTTCATTGCCACCGGCGCCATAACAGGCACGGCAACCGCATTAGGGGCCCCATTTGAGCGCCCAGGAAAACCCAATATACGATTAAGCCTCGCGGCCTACTCTTTTCGTACTTTTTTCAAATACCAAAAAAACAATACGCGCGAGGTAAAGAATCAGCCGATGGATTTGTTTAAATTCATCGATTTTTGTGCCGATCACGGCTGTGACGGCACAGAGCTCACCAGTTATTTTTTCCGGCATGATGTCACCAACAAGTATCTAACTGACCTGCGTCGCCACGCGTTTTTACGTGGTGTGGATATCAGCGGCACCGCGGTAGGCAATAATTTCTCCCTGCCCAAGGGCGAAAAACGCAATACCCAAATTGCATATGTGAAAAAATGGATTGATCATGCCGCCGTACTGGGTGCCCCACACATTCGAGTATTCGCCGGCCGGGAAGCCAAAGGGGTTGACCGTAAACAGGCCGACCAGTGGGCAATCGACTGTTTGCGTGAGTGCTGTGACTATGCCGCCAAACACGGCATCTTTCTGGGAATAGAAAACCACGATAGTATTGGCAGCGCCCAAACGCTGATTAATTTTGTCAAAGCCGTTGACCATCCGTGGTTCGCTGTAAATCTGGATAGCGGCAATTTTCGCACCGCTGATCCCTACTCCGATTTTTCTGCCTCTGCACCATATGCAGTGAATGTACAACTAAAAGTAGAGCTAAAGATTGGACAGGAACGAAAACCTGCAGATCTGCAGCGTTTGATAAAACTACTGAAGCAGGCAAATTATCAGGGATATGTGGTTTTGGAATACGAGGCAGCTGAAGATCCATATATGGCTATACCGCCACTCCTGAGTAAACTAAAAAAGTTTCTCTCCTAGGGTTCTTTATTCTTTTTCTGGCCCTGATTTGACGTGCTTGTCAAACCACTGAATCATCTCAGCCAAGGTGTGACCTATACTTTCACGTGCCGAGTAATTATGTGTCTCATGAGGCAACAGAACAATACGGGCCTTGCTTCCATTGCCTTTAATCGCGCTAAAAAGGCGCTTGGTTTGCTCCGGGGTGGTCGCCGGGTTCTTATCATTTTCCCCGTGAATCAAAAGAAGTGGTCCACGAATTTTTGGCACTGCCAAAAGTGGGGACATTTCCAGATATGTCTCAGGAGCATCCCATAAGGTGCGGCGTTCATTCTGGAATCCGAATGGAGTCAGTGTTCGATTATAGGCACCACTCCGGGCCACTCCTGCTTGGAATAAATCGCTATTAGCCAATAACATGACTGCCATGAAGGCCCCATAGCTATGCCCTCCCACCCCTACGCGAGAGGAATCGCACACGCCCATTTTGACCACCGCCTCAATCGCGGCCTTGGCGTTATCAACGATCTGCTCGGTGAAATTATCGTTTGCCGTATCTGCTTCACCCACAACAGGCATCGCCACCTGATCCAAAACCGCATATCCCTGCAGTGCCAAAAAACGAGGTGAAGCCCCCGCAAAGGTAGAAAACCGATGGGGCGAATTAGCCACCTGCCCAGCCACCTTGCCTTGAGTATAAGCCCGAGGATAGGCCCAAAGTATCGTAGGTAAAGGGCTGGGATTATCCAGATCATACCCGGGTGGCAAATGCAACATGCAGTTAAGCATCACTCCATCCTCACGCTCATAGGTGATGAGTTTCTTCTGAACCTCACGCAAGGACTTGGCTGGATCCTTAAACTGGGTGAGCGGTTTACGCTCCGGATCATTGAGTTTTCTAAGGTAATAATTGGGATGTTCTTCGGCCGTTTCGTGACGAGTCACATATTGTGAACCATCATCGGACATCAGAGCTACAACCGCCTCATAGCTGTCCTCAGAACACTTGAACAGGTGTTCCCGCTCAAACTTCACCAGGTCCAGCCGGTCCAAAAAGGGTCTATCACCTTCAGTCGAGGAGCCATTACCATTAAGATAAATAGCCTGTTGATGGACGCGCATCGCCCGCTTGCCGTTTGGCAATTGGCGCATCAGTGGATAACCCGGATGACGATAACGCTCATTCACAGAATGGCTCCAAAGCAGCCGATCAGGAATATCCGGGTTATCCGGGTCAACCAACCAAACCTTGTACCAGTTTCGACCGCTCTCATACTCCCTAACCAACGCCACGTTACGCGTCTGTCCCCAGTAAATCTTCGAATAACGGTGTTCAAGATAGGTTATTGACTTGGGGCGGCCATTGAATGGGGCCTCCAACATCATTACCCGATCACGATAATCGACTTCCTTGGAAGCATCCCCACCATCGAGTGCCTCGATCCATGCGATCGTTGCTGGTCCAGTGGGGCGCCAGTGATGACCACGCGGCTGAACCGGAACGCCACCGGTAGCCACATCCTCGGTAGCCGGACGGATGGCCACGTGCTTGACCTCGGCTCTAAGATCCCACACCTCAATACTACGAGGAAAAAACTGGGCAGGTGATTGATATGAATAAGGTGGGTGAACCCGCTCCACCAGTACATATCGACCATCAGGTGAAACATCAAATCTACCGAAAATAGAGGGCCTGCCCAGTTTCTGGAGCCGCGATGTCGAGACATCCACGGTTGTCAGCTGGGCTGTAAGATAATAATCAAACAATTTTTCATCGTGTTCATTCTGAAGCAGGTCAGGATAAGTCAAAACCGCCGACTCCTTGGGACCGGTTTCCTGCACCACCGGCCCAACGGGCGCCCTATCTGGAGCAGGAGGACTGCCACGCCCTGCAGGTATTGTTAGGCACAACAACCCCTTACTGTTAGGCAACCACTGAAACGTTCTTCCCGCAGCAGCATTCAATTTGATTTTTGGGAACGATTTAATAGCACCAGTTTCGGCATTCCCCACGTGAATTAAAACTTCAGTACTGTTGTATTGCATGAAAGCGAACTTTTTCCCATCCGGAGACCAAGTCGGAAGACTATAACGCCTTTGATTCCCGGGTACAGTACGCTTGATAGGGTTTCGGTTACCGGGTGTTTTCAGTAATGCCTTTTCTCCGGACTCAATTTTTGTAAGAAACATACGGAAATAATATTCAGGGAGAGCGGGGCCGTTATTGGAGGGGTCAAGGCGAATACCAGCCAAGGCCTTTACTCTGGAAGCAAGTTCGCTGATCCGTCGGAAACGGTAGCGTTCAGCAATGAGCAGATGTTGTCCATCTGGGCTAAGCGAAACACGGGGCATCGGCCGCGAGGCAAAGAGCTCCTTGGCCGAATCAGGGGGCTCAAGATACACCTGCTGGGCCCACCCGTGGGGAGCGAGCAAAATCAAACACAGAATATTAGCGCGTAAACCCATGCGAACTCGAGAAATCATCCCAAAACAATCCATGCGCCGCAAGCCTCCTTGCCTCCTGTTAGAAACACGGGTAAAACCAGACCAAACAATGCCTAATCCAGTTCAAAAAGTTTCTGTTATTCTGTTTGTTATAATATTTTCAATTGGTTGCATCAATCTTACCGACTCCTCACCGGTTTATGAAAAAAGAGCTTCCCGTTCTTTTGATTCGGAGAAATTGGAATCCATTGAAACAGTAATTACTCAAGCCCGCAGTGAAAAGCGCCTCCCGGGAGGTGTGCTGTGGCTAGAACATGGCGGAAATCACTTCACCAAGGCTTATGGTAAAGCCAGTACGACACCCATCCATTCACTCCTTCAGATTGACACCATTTATGACGCCGCCTCACTCACCAAGGTCGTCGCCACCACCCCTGCCATCATGCTTCTCCATCAACGCAAACAATTAGACATCAATGATCCGGTAAAAAAACACATTCAGGAATTCGACGGTGAAGGACGCGAAAAGGTCACCATTAAACATCTCTTGACCCATACAAGCGGTCTAAGGCCGGATATTTCTGTCAAAGGCTGGGAAGGACACACCGAATGCATTGCCAAGTGTGTTGCTGAAAAACTGCGCGCGAAGCCTGGTGAAAAATTTATTTATAGTGACATTAATTTCCAACTACTCGACGAAATCCTCCGGAGAACTACCAACCAAAGGTTGGACATATTCTGTGAAAGGGAAATATTTGGACCGTTAAAGATGGTTGATACCGGCTATAACCCGCCGGCAACCAAACTTGCCCGAGTCGCGCCGACCACCGTAATAGACGGCGAGGTGCTGCAGGGCATTGTGCATGATCCGCGGGCACATAAAACCGAAGGGGTGGCCGGGCATGCCGGGCTCTTCACGACTGCCCCGGACCTGGCCCGTTATGCACGAATGCTTCTTCAAAAAGGTAAACTGGATGGTGTACGCCTCTTTGATACAGTCACCGTGGAACTCATGACTTCAGTCCAAACTCCGCCTAAGCTCACCGCCCGTCGCGGACTGGGCTGGGATATTGATACCGGCTACTCCAGTCCCCGTGGTAATATATTTCCTCTGGGGTCCTACGGACACTCCGGTTTTACCGGCACCTCAATGTGGATTGACCCTTTTTCACAGAGCTTCGTCATTTTCCTTTGTAACCGCGTGCATCCAACGGAAAAAGGACCCAGTGTTATCCCCTTGAGACGAACCATTGGCACCCTTGCAGCCGAAGCAATTACAGACTTTGATTTCAAGAATGTGCCCGGAGCCTTGGCTCCCTTGAAAAAAGACTAGTATTTCACGTCAGTCTCCTGCCAGTCGCGCTTGTCACCGGCCGGAACCTCAATGCGCATACCCGCCTTCCATGGATGCAATTTTCGATTGATCACCAAGGCACGCGGCAATAGTTCAATCTCATGACGCAGTCCTCTACTGGACCCGTTGGCATCCTCGCTAAACAAATTGTAAGTCACCGTTCCGGGAAGGTAGGTTAAATCCGCGTAAAACCACTGTCCAAAAGGCACCTTCAAGGGCAAGTGCACTGGATCGATATAATTGGTTTGCACATTTTCAAAGCCCAATGGCACTGATTCACTCGGAAACACGATTCTGCAGTCGATATATCCCCGGGCCTCCCAGTTGATCACCAGCATCGGTGTCCCATTCGAATCCTGAGCAAAGGTAACTTCCCAGGGGCCATCCTTCTTTCGCATCCACTGGTCAAAGGAATAGAAACCCATATAAATAACCACCGCAATTACCGCGGTTTTGGCTACAAACTTGAGGATATCGTCCCGTGAAGGCGAAGATGCTTCTTCCCTAGCCATAAAAAAATCCCCCCCCGCATCCTGCTATGAAGCGGAGGCGGGGGCAAGGTTATGAGGCAGATTAATATTCGCGCTTCTTGGTAATGCCCGGTTGCGGAGAGGGATAAGACCCGTCTTCATTTGCCTTCACCGGAGCATCTCCTCCAAGGCCCACAAGCTTCTCCAGATCCGGAGCCAATGGCTCTGCATTCAGCGCGTCATCCCACATCACGCGCTGACCGGTGTGTGCTGCCATCCGGCCCATATTACAAACCTGACTGGCCATGGCCCCCCGTTCGGCTTCGTTATAAGGCTTGTCATTACGTATGGCATCGAGCAAATCCTCCCACTCATCCTGATAAGGATTGGTTTCGCGAGCCGGGAACTTCCATGTCTCGTTCTTTGGATTCGGTGTTAGTCCGCTATAAAGCGCACTGGGTGCCGGCCAGTGACCATTCTTTGAAAACGTTCCGAAGCCTTTTGTGCCATGTATATAACTGGCAAACTCATTGTGGCAGCCCTCAATGGTTCGGCCATAATGCATCAGCTTGGTTCCGTCAGCATAGGTATACTCCACTGAATAATTATCAAAATTCTGGTCCACAAAAGGCTGACCCTGCTTATTCTTGGTATAATGCTTGCCACCGGTGGCTTGTGCCATAATAGGCCAGCTCCATTTGTCGAGCGAGCCCATCACATTGAGTGGATCACCACCGGTATGGTGAGGATCCCCCATGGCTGCACCCTTCATCCAGCAACATTCATCGATGTTGTGAATGTAATAATCATTGAAACAGCCTCCACTGGCCCAGATAAAGCTATGGAAACGACGAATCTGCCAACGAATCTCCTCCAAGTCCTTGTACTCATCACGCATCTTTTGCGGGATAGATCGGGCGGAAGCCACCGGGCCATGCATGCGGTAGCTGCGCATAAGAACCACATCACCTATTGCACCTTCCTGAATCTTATCAGCCATGGCACCACGCGCCCGGCTATGACGACACATGAGGCCCACACCCACCTTAAGGTTCTTTTTCTTGGCCAGCTTATTAATTTCCAGAATCTTCTTGGTTCCATAACCATCCGCAGTCACAGGTTTTTCCATGAACACGTTGATACCGCGCTCCACTGCATATTTATAGAAAACCCAACGAAAAGCCGGCGGCGTGGTGAAGATAGCCACATCACCTTTGTCCAAATTGCTAATGGCCTCCTTGTATGCCTCAAATCCTATGTAGGCGCGTTCAGGTAAACCGTTCTTACCCGCCTTACCCAGATCCACTTTTTCCTTATGCTTTCTGGTCAGGCCATTGAGGCTGCTCTTGAGCTTACTCTCAAAAATATCAGCGGCAGCCACCAGCTTGGTGGGGCCGTGGCCAGCCGAAACAGACAAGGCATTATTAGCCGCACCCGTCCCGCGTCCTCCTGCACCCACCAATGCTACCTTTACGGTGTCATCCACGTTGGCGTGCACGTGGGGCAATGCCACACCGGCCAAAGCCGAAGCAGCTGTTACCTTGCCGGAGGTCTTGATGAAGTCACGACGGTTTGGATCAGAATCAGTGTTCTTTGGCATGGACCAAGGGTCGCCTTGAGAACCTCAACCGTCAACAAAAGATGCGACTATTTACCCAAGACCTCGTCCATGGCTGCCTTAATTTCTGGCAACTCCGCATAAGGATCCTTTTGAAGTTTACTGTAGCTCTGCAATTGAGTGGTCATCGTAATGACAATCTTTTTTGATTTGGGATCATTAAAGAGATTGATCATCTCATCGGGATCTTTCTCCAGATCAAATAGCCACGGATCACCCATGTCCGAATAAACCAGTTTATAGCGATCGCTCACTGCACAAAGCCACGGTTTCCCGGCACTAGTGGAGCGAATAAAGGCCATGTCATTCCAATCGGTTTTGGCTCCGGTAAAGAGAGTCGAGGCATCACGCCCATCGATCTTTTGTCCGTGCCTGGTATTCATCAGGTTCATTACTGTGGGCATAAAATCAATACAGCTTAAGGCCTCATTAACCACAGTGCCGCCCTTGATTTTACCGGGTGTATAAATAAGGAAAGGAATACGTGCTGACCCTTCATAGGGGACACCCTTGTTCAACCTTCCATGTTCGCCGCAGAGATCGCCGTGGTCACTGGTAAAGACGATAATGGTATTATCAATCTGCCCATTCTTGCGCAGCGTATCGAGAATACGGCCAATATTATCATCCAGACACTTTACCATGCCGTAATACTTGGGCATCAGAATCCGAATGGTATCAGCAGTAATCCGGGGCGCCTTGGACGCCCACCTTGGAGTTTGAGCACGGGTTTTATTTACCGAACGTGGAATAGGCGGCTTTACGTCCTCATACATGGTGTCGTAGGGCGCACGGACGGTGTTGGGGCCGTGCGGGTCAGGGTAGCTCACCATGTAGCAGAAGGATTTGCCCTTTTTCTCGTTCACAAAGTTGATGACCTTGTCGGTGAGCCAATC
>JASLKQ010000075.1 GCA_030747505.1 Verrucomicrobiota bacterium
CATGTTTGCCGACATAGCCTGCGCCTTGACGGTGCAGGGTATCCTGATTCATGCGCAGGCCATGCAGGTTTAACGTGAATACATTGCCGCGGTATTGCTTTGGCCAATTGTTGCCCAGGTAAATCATCATCCCCGTATGGGCGTGGCCTCCTCCGGCAGCATCGGTGGCGCTGGTCATGCCGGTTTTCTTTAGATCACTCCATTTTTCCTTGCCGATATCGAAGTGATAATGGTCGGCAGTCTGCTGGATGAGTTCATAGAGGTGCTTGTCGTAATGCTGGCCATACATGCGCTGGTAACGCGCTCCCGGCACCACATGCCAGAGATGTCCGATAACGGTATTAATAAAAAAGAGCTGGCCATTTTCATCCCAGTCGTGCCCCCAGGGGTTGGTGGTGCCGTGGCAAACGACATCAAATATTTTACGCGTAGGATGATATCTCCATATTCCGCATTGAATATCGGTTCGCTTGGCTTCCGGTGTTCCGGGTGTCCCCACTTTTGATCCGGGACCCAGGATGCCGTGCCTGCCATAAAGCCAGCCATCAGGCCCCCACCGGAGGCCATTGACGATATTATGACGCACCTTGTCCTTATCAAATCCATCAAGAATAATCTGAGGTTCGCCGTCTGGTATGTCGTCACCGTTTTTGTCCGCAAGAAAGAGGATATTGGGAGCACAGGCAGCCCACACACCACCAAAGCCGATTTCAATGCTGGTTAATTGACTGGCCTGATCCCAGAAAATCTTGCGTTTGTCGAATACGCCATCCTGATTGGTATCTTCAAGAATGATGATGCGATCCTTCAGTTTCTTTTCAAAATTAGTTTCCCTTTCCGCGTAGGTATAGCACTCGGCAATCCACAACCGTCCGCGCGCGTCCCATGCCATGTCGATGGGCTGCTGTACCATGGGTTCAGCCGCAGCCAATTGAACGCGGAACCCCTTTGGCACGGTAATCGCCTTGAGTGCCTCGGTTGGCTTAAGAAAAGGAGTGGATAGCTCCTGTGTGTTAAATAGTTTGGGAGCGTCCTCTGCCTGAGTGAGTAAACTGGTTAGCAGGATTAAGGTCAGCAGCTTCTTCATGGGCGTGGAATTATTTAATGCCGATGGGCTCTGAGTTCAGGTGCTGGAGATTTTTGGTAAACTCCTCACCAATAAAGGCGGCAAAGCTGACCCGGTTACCCTGCAAAACTTTAGGAACTTCAAAATCAAATTCAACCTCTCCGGAGCCAGAGAGTTTTAGTACTTTACGCTCAATGCGTTTGCCTGATCCGTCCTTGAGGGTGACATGTAACAGTTGTTCCCCGAGCTGCTTAGGGACCTTGTGAATGAGAGTCAGTTTGGCTGGTTGGCCGGGGGTGATATTCTCCGGTAGCGTCCACTTAATCAGTCCGGTTTTTCTTTTGGGTTTGTTTTTCGGTTTATTGCCACGGCGAGTTGCTGATTCCTTCTCCAGTTTCTGTACGTAAGCCTCGACAAATCCGGCATCCTCGCGTTTTCGAAAAACTTCCAGCATCGGGGTGTCCTTTGTTTTTATCATCCATGCTTGGAGTTTGGTTTGGAGAACATGTAATTCAATTTGATGCTCTGGATGATTGATCAGGTTGACAAGGCAATCGGGGTCTTTGGTTACGTCGTACAATTCCTCGGGCACGCGGTGTTTATAGAGGTTGAGCCGGGCGGAGAGCGATTTATCTGAGCTGGCCAAGTCAACCATGCGCCGATAAGTGACAGTGCCGGTGGTGGCCGTGGCAAAAACACGTTCTCCATTGGACCATGGGTTGAAAAGGTAAAGGTACTTTTTTGTCTGTATTCCGCGCATCGGATCCCGGGACCGGCCGGCGTTCTCGTTGTATTCCTTAACGACAAACCCTCGGCCTTTCTGTGTGCCGCCTTTTAACAAGGGCAGGTAGGAGCGGCCATCAAGGTGTTTAGGATGTGGGGCTCCGACAATATCCAGGGCGGTGGGAAGGAAATCGACTGCCGAAATCATGTGTAGCTTGTCAACGCTGCCGGCCTTGGTAACACCCGGCCAACGGACCATCCATGGCGTGTGCGTACTGTGATGGTAGAGCTGGGTCTTGGCAAAGGGAAGAGGCATACCGTGGTCGGACATGAACATGACCACAGTGTTGTCCGCCTCGCCGCTGGCATCCAAAGCCGAAAGGACTTCGCCCACACAATCATCGGCGCGTCGTACACTTGAGTAGTAGAGAGCCAACTCCTCGCGTACTTGCGGATCATCAAAAAGAAATCCTGGGATGGGCACTTCACTAGCCTTGAATATCCGTGAAGGAATGTAGGGATCCTTGCCGCCACCCCTGACTTTACTCCAAAAGGGTTTGTGCGGATCGGAGATATTGACCACCAGACAAAACGGTTTCCCGGCTGCCTTGGCCTTGGTAATCCCATCAGCAGTAGAAATACCATAGGATTTTGGGTCTTTCATGTGGCCTTTGGAGCCATCAGGGAGCGTGTCTAGATTGGCATCCCACGCGTAGGGCTGATAAGGAGCCGAGTGGCTCACCTTGCCGCGGATGCCGGTGAAGTAGCCGGCCCCTTTCATCAGGTCCACCAGATGCGGCCAGCCCGGGTCTTTTACCTGATAAAACCCCTCCACCTTGTTGTTGTGCGAGTACAGGCCAGAGAACATCACGTTGCGGCAGGGCATGCAGTTGCCCACCGTGACATGCGCATGGGCAAAGCGCAGCGATTGGGAGGCCAGCTTGTCCATGTTTGGGGTGGTGTCGGCAAGTTTACTGCCGAATACGCCGACTGAGTCGCAGCTCATGTCATCCACCGTTAACAGCAAGATATTCGGTCGGTCGGCTGCAGGAAGAGTGGCGGTGCAAACAATAGCCAGAACAATGCAGAGATATTTCATGATGTTTCTTTATTGGTCTGGTGTACGGACGCCAACGGTAAGCAGCAGATTCGCCCAAAGCGCCTGGTCGGCAGTTTGAATCGTGAGTACAAGATCGGGACCGCGCACGGCCTCATAAAAATCCCATTTAGGAATCGGCTCAAACTTCATGTCCAGGCCTGCGTCGGCAATCAACGTCTCGTATTCGGCCCAGACCGGTGGTGGGCCGAATTTTGCATAGGGATCATCATCAGGAATTCCCATGGTATTGGCTGCTTCGATGGGTACGGCACTAAGCAATGCCTCCAGCACTTGGCTGCAGGTGACCACACCAGGCATGAGGTTCAGCGAAACCAGTTCGGCATTCGGGCCAAGTGTCGAGGAGGCAGGATAATTGCCATCGGCAATCAGGATCTTTGAGTGGTGTCCAGCGGCTCCAACGATGCCATTAATATCAGGATGTATAAGCTTTTGATGCAGCAACATGGTGGAGAGGATTGAACCGTCTGAGGGAGGCGTCGCCAAGTTTTTTAGCGATGAATTCGGATTATTATTACCCTTTGATTGCCTCGGGATTCCCTTTCCAAATCAGCCGGACGGCGTCCAGGCGGATTCGGGCCTTGTTAATCACTTCTTTGAGCTCTTCTAACTGTTGCTGGGCCAGTTCAATTTCCATGGGACGCACATGATCGTTTATTTCACGAAGATTCTTGAGTCGATCGACTTCTGCTTGCAGTTGAGTGGTCATCGCCCTATTAGCCTGCTTGACCAAAGTCTGGGCCTCGGTGTTTGCAAATTGTTCGGCTGCCTTAAACATACCGGGAATGACTTCCCTTCCAATCTTCGGATTATCCAATAGTTTGTGGGGTAAACCCTTGTCCAGTTGAGGCAGCTCCAAAGTGAGCGACTCATTTTTATGGTTTACCAATATCCGTATTGGGGTGGGGGGGAGGAAACGGTCAGCGTGCAGCCGGGCAGGTGCAAGGGTTTCGAGGACAAAGGTTGTTTCCAGTAATATGGTTTTGTCCTCTGTATCCGGCCAGACGCCAAAGGTGCAGTTACCCTGCTCGCCACCGAGCAGTAAATCGACTGCTCCAGTCACCATCGGGTGGTCGCTGGTTAAAAGGCTCACATCCTCACGCCCAAGGGAGTGCCTGCGATCGAAGGTCCCCACCAGCCCTTCGTTTGGAATTTCCGGGAAGGAATCAGTCGTTATCCCGTGGCCCTGCAGGAGATAGGTTCGGTTGCCCAAATCTTCTACGTGCACACCAAAGTGGTCAAATACAAGGAGCAGGAACTCCTCCAGTTGGGGGTCAGAGTCGGTTAAACTAATAGCTTCCATGACCCTTTTCGACTCAGCGGGCCGATGTGAGTTCAGTTCCAGTAACCGGTCACGGCCCTGTTCCAGTTGCGAGGCGATAACCGAATGTTTTGTGGCAGTTTCGGTAATCAGATTATCCAGTTTCTCATCTCCATTATATTCGGAGGCCAATGTAAACACCTGTTCGCCGAACTCCTGCAGGAGTTGACTGGCCCCCACAAGGTTGTTTTCAAAAGCATTGAGCCCCTCATGATACCAGCGTGCTAAAACCTCCTGGGGGCTTCCTTTAAGGTATGGCACATGCACATGGATTGTTTTGGTTTGGCCAATGCGATCGAGACGTCCAATCCGTTGCTCGAGGAGCTCGGGGTTGAGGGGCAAATCAAATAAAACGAGGTGCTGGACGAATTGAAAATTGCGCCCCTCGCTGCCAATCTCTGAGCAGATCAGGAGCCTTGCTCCATCTTCCTCGGCAAACCATGCGGCGTTGCGGTCGCGTTGAACCAGGGTGAGATCCTCGTGAAATACGCCCACTTTCACCGGGATCTGCCGGTTTACGGCCTTCTCGATTGCCAGAGCCTTTTCACGACTGCGACAAATGAGCAGCACCTTTTCCTCTCCCAATTCATGGAGTAATCGGCTCAGCCAGGCAATACGCGGGTCATAACTGAGACTGATCTTTTGGGCTTCTTCACTTGTTGCCGCATCGTTGGTAAACTCAGTGACCAAATGAGCCATCCATTGCTCCTTATCGCGATCCGGCACCAGTGGCTCCAGATGTGCCTTGCGCCCCGGAAAACCGCTCATCGCTGAGCGGGTATTACGGAAGATAACCCTGCCGGGGCCATGGCGGTCGAGTAAGGCGTTTAGCAAAGCTTCTGGTGGCATTTCTGCATCCAGTCCCGGCATGGCCGATAGCGTTTGTTGTTGTTCTGTACTTAGTTTTTCATTCTGGTGCAGTGCATTGGCAACGGGGGCGACATCGGTAAAATGTTCGGCTTCAATTTTGTAACGGGCAAAATCCGGATATCGATCAGGATCAAGAAGACGCAGGCGTGCAAAATGACTTTCCTGACCCAGTTGTTCAGGCGTGGCTGTAAGCAGCAGCAAGCCCTCGGCTTCCTGACTTAGTGATTGGACAAGTTCGTATTCTTCACTCGGTGCCTCCTCGTTCCATTCCAGATGATGAGCTTCATCCACCACCACCAAATCCCAACCCGCCTCCCGTGCCTGTTTGACGCGTTCGGGTTTTTCAGAGAGAAAATCAATGCTGGTTAGAATGACCTGATCATCGAGGAACGGGTTGCTTTCGGGCTGGGCTTTTTCAATGGCTTGACAGCGTTCCTCATCAAAGATGTTTACCCACACATTGAACTTGCGGAGCATCTCCACGAACCATTGATGGACCAGTGATTCGGGCACAATGATAAGCACCCGTGATGCGCGGCCGGTAATGAGTTGCCGGTGTAATATCAGTCCTGCTTCAATCGTTTTACCCAGACCGACTTCGTCGGATAATAACACGCGCGGGGCCATGCGGTTGCCAACCTCGCCGGCTATATAGAGTTGGTGTGAGATAAGGTCAATTCGCCCTCCCACAAAACCTCTTACCGGGGATTTTCTCCACTCATGGATCATTTGCAACGCGCGCTGGCGTAAAGCGTAAACCGCTGCATCATCCATCTGACCGCTCCGGAGTCGGTCCATCGGGCCCTGCAGGCTAATGTGGTCACTTAGTTGGCTCTCAGGCAGGTTCCAATCGGATCCACCATAGGTTATGACCCCGTTTTCTTCTCGAACACTTTCCACAGTGTGTTCGTTGCCGGCGTGATCCTCAATGGTATCTCCTTGCCTAAACCGGATTCGGCGCAGTGGGGCGTTTTCCTCAGTGTACACCCGCACCTCGCCGGTAGCCGGATAAAGGACCTGCACGCGAGCTTCAGCAGATTCCATGACCGTACCCAGCCCCAATTCGGGTTCGGTTTCACTGATCCAACGCTGTCCCTTGCAGAAGAGGTTCATGTATTAATATATTTCAATTGCGGATTGTCTGCCTTCAGGCTCAGCAGGGCCAATCCCGCTGGGATATAGGCACTGGCAATTAGGATCAATCTATAACTATTGGCTAAATCGTTGCATGCGGCATAGAGCAAAGGACCAAGACCGCTGGCAATGACAGTGCTGGACATGTTTACTCCACTGATTGCTCCGAGGTGCTCACGTCCGTAGAATCTGGGGAAAACGATGCCCGACAGGCTCACAAACCCGCCGCCACCGATTCCACTTCCAATTACATAAGCCGGTACACCGATGGGATGATTGAGATACAACATGCCCAATACGGCTGAAAGACAGCCAAGATTCATGATGAGCAACAGCATCTTCAACCGGACACGGGCATTGATCGCTCCAAAAAACAGGTTGGTTATTACACTGACAACCGCGATAGGGAAGAACAGTGATAGTATGTATTCGCGATCAACCGAGTATTCTTTTCCCAGCGAGAGGATGTGAAAGGTAACCGCGGTTGCGTATAGTCCGAAGAATGAAAAAGTCAGGTTAAATATCCAAAACGAGTAATCTTTAATTGCTTCACTGCGAGTGAATTCACGATGAATATGCATGTCGGGGTTTCGGTTTTTTTTATTGGTACTCTTGCCATTGTCCATCAACAGTCCGTCATCCTCCGGTTTATCACGAAAGAGCAGCCAGGCCAAAGGAGCCATGATTAACAAGGTGCCGATACCCATTGCAATCCAGGCTCCTTCATGGCCTCCGTATCTTTGGATTAACCAGTCCAATCCTCTCGGAGCCAGGGAGTAACTGAAGGAAACCAGTACTCCGCTAATGGCCAGGGCTAGGCCCCGTTGATGGTCGAACCATTTGCCAACGGCATTGCGACAGGTCATGGAGAGCACACCTTGTGCGGCAGCCCGGATCATGTAGAAACCAACTCCAATAACCAGAAACGCGGCGATCCCTGCGGGCAGGACCGAACCCAAAGCCCGGCTCAAAGGTCCGGTTTGGGCGAGATAAAACAGAATCAAGCCCGTGGCGACCACCGAATAAACGGCCATCTTGCGTTCCCCCCACTTGTCCAGTACTTTCCCCAGCCAGGGTAATGTCAGGCCGCTGGCTACGGTGCCCAAACAGTAGGCAAGACTGAGTTGAACGCGCGTAAGCTTTAATTCCTCCATCAACAGGTCAGTAAAGACACTGAAACCCATCGTTTGGCCCGGGATACTGAATATGTTGCCGAGGGTGGCAGCGAAGACGATTACCCATCCATAAAAAACCGGGAATTTGCTGGGGGCAAATGGCATGCGTACAGCCCAGAAGCTTTTCAAGGGGCCGGGGTTTTTCTGGCACTGGAGGGAGGTGCGTTTCAAGCCGCGCGGAATATGCCCGAAGCATTATCCAAAAGCGATTCGGGAATTGTCTTTGAGGGCAGATAAATTAATCTTTGTCAGTGCCCACTATGCCCAACATCAATCCTGAGAGCTATGCTGAAGAAGGATATTGCCTCTTTAATGATGTCTTAAGCCAAGGCGAAATTGCTTCAGTTCGTATTGAGTTGGATAAGTTGTTGGATGATTTGCCGGAGCGGCAGGTGGTTTATAAGGATGGAGAGGACAGGGAGGTGGATGGTCGCCCCGAGTACCTCACCGAACCGCACCCCAAAAATCCATTCTGGCTGGAGCTGTGCCGGCATCCGAGTGTGCTCGATGCCGTGGAATCAGTCCTTGGACCTGATATCCTTCTCATTATGTCCCATCTCATTGTGAAGCGAGCCGGTGATGGTTTGCCGGTAGCCTGGCATCAGGATAATACCTATTGGCACAGTGTAGAGGGCACAGACGTTACGACTGTCTGGTTGGCCATTGATGACACTGATTGTGATAACGGTTGTATGCAGGTGATTCCTTGCACGCATGAGGGTTATCCGGAAATGGAAAAAATTAGTAGTGGAGAAGATGACTTGCTTGGTCTTAAGGTGGAGGTGAGTCCTGAGATGGAAGAAGGGGCGGTATGTTTGGAGATGAAGGCAGGCAGCTTATCAGTCCACGATTCCTTTGTGCTGCACGGCAGTGAGGCCAACACCAGCGGATGCCGGCGTGCAGCCTACACCATGCGTTATGCAAATGCCAGAACGGTGAGGGTTAACACGGCCGAACACTGGGTGCCAGTGTATCTGGTGCGCGGTGAAGCGGGCGAAACCGACTACATCGATATTCGGCCTGGCAGAAAATTGTGAGAGGTCGACTTCTAGTTTCTTTTAGGGGGAGTCAGAGGGGCTGACTCATTGCTCGATTCACGAGAACGGCCGCCTCTTTGAGATTGTTGACTTCGCAATTCCTGATATTTCTTGAATTGTTCTTCGCTAAGGATGGTTTTAATTTCTGCTTCCAAGGCTTCACGCATGGCGGTCATCTTTTCCATGAGTTCCTCCCGTGAACCGCCTCCCCCACCGGAGAACATGGCTCGCATTTGTTCCCTCATTTTTTCATTGGCCGCTTCATATTTGGCCTTGGCATCACCTTCCAGTCCAAGCTGTTCTGCGCTGACACCGGAACGCCCGCGGCTTCGACGGGCTGGATTATTTTTCTCAAAGGTCGCATATTGCTCCTCAGTCAGATAACCTTTTGCCTCTTCGCGGAATTGTTGCTGTAAATCACGCATTTTCGTGAATCTTTCCCGCCGGTCTTCGGGAAGATTATCCATGGCTTCACTTAGTTGTTTGGTTGCAGCATCCCATTTGGCCTGCGTTTCTGTGTCCATCTTAAGGTCAGTATCCTTGAAGCCCTGAAAGTTTTGGCCTGGGCCACCACCTGGACCACCACCTGGGCCACCACCTGGACCACCACCTGGACCACCACCTGGACCACCACCTGAACCCTCTAAGGGTTCTTCCTCGATGGAGGTCTCTTCCTCGGGAATCACTAGATTTTCGTCCAAAGTGCCGGTTGCCTTGGCCAGTTGCATTTTAGATATATTTTCTGCTTCAAATAGGCTTGTACCCTTTCCGGCTACATCATCAATTCCACGTGAACCGTCGCTGCCTCGGAAGGAAACCATAAGATCGTAGCTTTTCAGGGAGCCCGTCCATCGGTAGACTTGAGTTAGCTTGGTATCTTCAATTTTGACGTGCGGAGGCTTGCCGGCTTTCTCCATATATTTGGCTGGATTATTTTCGCCATCATCCATTAGTTGACTGGCACCATTGAGAGCCTTTTGCCATTTCATCTTGGCCTGAAAATCCAGGCCCCACAAGACGCAGGTGACGATAAGTAAGGCGAGGAGAACCTTGCGCGATGTTTTGGGAGAGGGTGATTCTGATTCAATTGCAGGTTCAGTGGTCATAACAGATGTGCTTTGGTTGGGTTGGCACTAGCTGGTCAGCTTGGGGTTAGCTTATTGGTTAATCAAATGAAAAAGTTGCCAGATAAATCACTTCAAGGCAGGGTGAAGCCAATTCTCGAGATTTGTGATGGTTTTAGGGTTTCTTATGTCATGAAAAGGCTGTTATTTTTTTTCGCAATCTCTTTTTCCGTTTTTTCATGCCGTGGGCAGTCTCCCAATATTCTCATCGTGCTGGCTGATGACCTTGGCTATGGCGATCTGGGTTGTTACGGCAATAGAATAGTCAAGACGCCCAACCTTGACCGGTTCGCCCGCGAAGGCATGCGCTTTACTGATTGCTACGCAGCGGCTGCCAACTGCTCTCCCTCGCGCACCGGGCTCATGACCGGGCGCACGCCCACGCGGGTGGGGGTTCATAACTGGATTCCCATGCTTTCACCCATGCACGTGCCCAAGGAGGAAATCACCATTGCCACCATTCTGCGCAATGGCAGTTACGACACCGCACACACCGGCAAATGGCATCTTAATGGATGGTTTAATCTTCCGGGTCAACCTCAGCCCAATGACCACGGGTTCAACCACTGGTTCTCCGTGCAGAATAACGGGCTGCCCAATCATCGCAACCCGTGGAATTTTGTGCGCAACGGCACACCGGTGGGCACACTCAAGGGTTACTCGGCCGGGATTGTCACTGATGAGGCCATTCACTGGCTGCGACAATGGCGGGATAAAACCAAGCCGTTTTTTCTTTTTACCTGCTATCATGAGCCGCATGAGCCCATCGCCACCGCACCTGAGTTTGCCAAGGATTACCCCAGTGACGACCCCAGCTACTCAGCCTATTGGGGGAATGTGGCGCAAATGGATGCGCACTTTGGCCGGCTCATGGCTGAATTGGATAAACAGGAGCTTCGGGATAACACTTTGGTATTCTTTACCAGTGACAACGGCCCTGCGCGCACCGGCTTTCATCCGCACGGTGAGACAGACGGTCTGCGCGACAAGAAGGGATCGGTGTTTGAAGGAGGTATTCGGGTGCCGGGTATCATTCGTTGGCCGGGCAGGGTTAAGGCAGGCTCAATAGATCATACGCCCATTAGTGGCGTGGATATTTTACCGACCCTGTGTGATGTCACTGGATTCAAGACGCCGGATGACCGACCGATAGATGGTACAAATATTACTCCGTTATTTGAGGGCAAAAAGATTGTGCGCCAGCAACCGCTCTTTTGGCTTTTCCATGCGGCAAGAGGAGGCAGGCAGGTGGCCCTGCGCGAGGGTGACTGGAAACTGGTTGCGGCCATTGACGCACCTCCGGTCCGGAAACGGGCGGGTATTGACGCTCTAGACCAGCAAGATATCAAGAGCGCTAAGCTGGGCAGAATGGAGCTCTATAATCTTAATGCCGACCGTACCGAGACGCGTGATCTTGCCAGTGCTGAGCCCAAAAGGTTCAGGCAAATGGCTGAACGCATGGAAAAGATTTACTCCGATGTACAAAAGGATAGCCCTCAATGGCCTGCGTGGGAGTGGCCTCGATACGAACACCAACGCATTCAATGGCCGGCATATCGTGGCGCCAAAAAAGTGCCCCTGCGTAAGCCCCAAATACCGGGCGATTTTCGAAGTAATCCGCTGCTCAAGCGGCCTTAGTTTACTTCGGGATTCGGTTTAGCGTGTAGTACGCCATCTTGTGGAGTAACGGTTTACCTCTGGGATCCCTTATGCCATCGGCGTGTAGTTCGTGCACGTACCCACTGCGCAGGTCATCAATCTTCAGGTGAACCGATTGTTTGGTGGCATCCAGAATGGCTGATTTTACGGTAAGTGTTTTTACATCAGTTTCTTCACCACCATATTTTGAGTGATACGGGTAAGTGTAACTGCTGAGTGCATAACTCTTGGGATTGATGGCAGTTCTGGAGTCAACCGGTCGGGTGAAGGTCAGCACAAACCCATCAGGACGAGCAGACATTTCCTTGATTTCAAAGGGCACCTTGCCGGTCCATTGCAGGCGTTGCAGGCCATAACTCTTGGTGCCAATCGAATTCCAGCCACGGTTGCTTTGGCCGATATACATTGAGCCGTCCTTACCCCATTGCAAGCGCAGGGCCGCGCAGTCAAGTCCATCACGGAACCGAAAGCATGCGCCCTGATATTCGCCTTCCACCTTTTCAAGGAACACGCGCGATACAAAGGACATGGTGAATTCACCGCAAAATAATTGCCCGACGAATGGCCCGAACTTGCCCCGGGTGCTATCTGCCAATATGTCGGTCGTACTCATGCCCATCTTGCGGTAGGGAAACCACACCGCTGGGAGTTTATAGGCGCTGATATGCTTGGCGGCTTGGGTGACAGTCAGGTTTTTGGGTAACTCACCATCCACCTTGAAGGTGGCTTTTGGCAATTGGGTGAATGGTAGCGAATCGGCGTGACCATGGAACGTACCCCGTTTCAGGTGCATTAATGGGCAGGTGGGAAACCAGTTTCCCTGTTGATCGGTGGCAAACACATCACCAGTCAGATTGGTGCCGATGCCTGAGGGCGAACGGAAGCCACCTGACATGGGTGACCATGAGCCATCGGACTTCACGCGCAGGCTCCAGCCGCGCCATTGGTTATTGGGATTGGAGCCTTTGCCGATGGAACAATTGAGCGCCACCCAGAGATTCCCTGCGCCATCCACCGCAGGCCCGTAGGCGTATTCGTGGTAATTTCCCGTTACACCCCAGCCCTTGGCGTGAGTGAGGTATTCATCAGCCCGACCGTCGCCATCGGTATCGCGCAGGCGCGTGAGTTCGGTGCGCTGCACAGTGTAGAGATCGCCCTTATGCAGTGCCAGCCCCAGTGGCTCGTGCAGTCCGCTGGCGAACTTTTTGTATACGGGTTTTCCCGTGATGAGTTTTTCGGCAATCCAGATTTCCCCCTTGCGAATGGCAATAGCCATGCGATCTCCCGGCAACGCCGCCATGCCGCTGACTTCCAGCTTAAGATTCTTCGGGAAGGGGACCGAGGAGAGCCGGTAGTAGTCGTTCTCAGCGGCAGTTACTGTTGCCGCACCCAGTAGCATGATTGTGACAAGATTTTTCATTGCCAGTGCCATTCTATTTCAATGGTTGCTTTACCGGAGCCTTCAAACTTCACCGGCACGATCAGTTCGGATATCCCCCCAATACTTCGCACCTGCGAATTGGGGCCGATGATGGAAAGCTTGTTTTCGGCGGTCCATACCCCGGGCTTGTCACTGAGAAAAACTTTGGCCGTTGCCAATCGGACCCACAGGTTGCCCATGGCGCCGGTAAACTCCATCCGTCGTCGCAGCCCATTGCCTCTGGGCGTAAGAGTGTCGGTTATTTTTGTAGTGCCGTGGGAATAGAGAAGAGTTGGCGTGCCGTCCTTGGCCAAACGATAGCCTCGCATTTGCATGCCGTCCTTGGGCCACGGTTGTTCCAGATTTTTCAGGAGAGCAACGGCAGGACCTGAATTCAGCGTTATGACACTTTCTCCCAATGGAAGGGCCAGCGGGGTGAATCGATCATCCCACGTGCTTTCCGCATCAAGAAATTTTCCACGCCACATAAGCGCCCAGCCCACCTGCTCAGAATTGAAGGCCGCGTGTATGCCTGTCGGAAAACCAATGGCAATGGCGTGTGTGCCCGCGTTTTCCATAAATGTGCGGAACACGATCGGTCGTTTGCCGGGCTTTAACTCGAAGCCCCCTTTCTTTTCCAGCCCATCGGGTAGGCGGGTTTGCTCCAGTTCATTGAGGTACACCCAAAGGCTGTCGATCTGGCGCTCGGTATTGCGGCCAAAGATTGGGCTCACTGCTTTGCCACCGGGCCAAAAGGAGGGCATGCGCGTACCGGGCCGGAAGGCCGCGGGGTCGATAAGGTAATCTCTGAACCATTCGGCCCGGAGCCGATTGGGTGAGTGGGCCAGGTCCATCGCCTGAATGCCGAGCGACTTGTGGCCGTTTAATTGATGGCAGGTGATACAGTTGAGCCCTTTCACGCCCATCAACTCACGTCCGTACCGGTTGCGGCCAACCTTGTTTTCCTTTCCATCACGCGGCGTGGATTTCACGTTGGCGCGTGCGTCGGCAGTTGCGAGGTGTTGGACAAGAAACTTGGCATGAGCTTCGCCGAAATCAGGCATGCGCGTGGTCATGTAGGGGCGCATGGCATCCTCGCCGCGCAACACCTTGTGCAGGGCTGACTCAGTCAGCTTGGCTCCGACTCCGGTGAGTAAAGGGGGAAGGCGGCCTTCATCTCCAAGGTCATTGCCGGTGGTGGTGAAGAATGGATCGCGTGCCGGGTCGGGTTTACCTAATCCATCGCGCGTGTGGCATGCAGTGCAATTCAGTTGACGCATGCGACGGTGCGTCCGTTCCTGCGCGGTTAATGCAGTCGGTTTGGCCTTGAGAGCTGCGGTGATGGCTTTGGTCTGTTTGGCATTCAAATGGAAATGAGGTGTTCCCTTGGACGGATTGACTGAAAGGCAGCCCTGGGCGAGGTCGAGTTTGGCCAGTGGTATGGAAAAATTTGGCAGCACATTCGAACCACGCGTGGAATGGCAATTGGCGCATCTCAGTTTTTGATAAAGTGTTTTGCCTTCCTCGCGCAGCTTCAAGGTGTCCGGGCTTTTGGCCAGAATGGCATCTTTGCGCAAGGGGCCGCGGCTGAGAAGGAAAGTGGTGACGTGGCCGACCTCCTGCTGGGTCATTGGTATGCGAGGCATGCGGCCGGCGGGGCGGCTGTACAGCGGGTTGAGCAGGAACTGGATAAGTTGCTCTTGTGTGTACTTTTGCTGCAGTTCGCCCAAGGGAAGATTCCTGCCGTTGTCCTTGGCGTCGGGCGAGTGGCATTGGGCGCAACCGATGGTCTGATAAAGTTTTTCCCCTTTTTTGGCATCACCGATGAACACGGCCCGGTTACCCAGCGGCGGGGTAAGCGACACCAGATAGTGGCGTAGGGCATCGACTGCGCGTGCCTTATCCTTTTGAT
>JASLKQ010000076.1 GCA_030747505.1 Verrucomicrobiota bacterium
AACTCCTGCGTATTAAACAGTTTCTGTTCAGCAGCAACCCCTGATTGAATCGTGCTAACCAGTGCTGTAATCAGAAAAAAACGCATCATCAATGTGGTTGCTGAATAAAACGCTTCCTACCTCAGGACGTCAATCCGGAACTTAACCATCTTGACATATCATTGATTCTCACAAAAATCCTCCACCCGTGGCAAACAACGAATTTAAAAACGTAACTGCAGTGGCTAAGGCCAATGTTTATTTTGATGGAAAAGTCGTCAGTCATACCATCATCCTTGCAGATGGAAGCAAAAAAACGCTTGGAATGATTTACCCCGGAAAATTTCATTTCAATACCAACCAAGCAGAGCATATGGAAATTATCGCAGGAAATTGTTCTGTCAAAGTGCAAGGTGACTCAATCACCACCGACTACACCACCGACCAACACTTCGACGTCCAATCCAAGAGCAGCTTTGATATAGAGATCAAGGAAGGTATCTGCGAATACATCTGCTCATTTATTGATTAAACTAGATTAATCTCTATCTTTCATCCAATAAAGATCACTCCAGAATGCAGTGTCATTTTTTTGAGGTCGACCGGGAGTCGTCCGACCATTTTGGACAATCTCGGTGATACGTTTACCTAAGCGCTTGGCCACATCCGGATGCTTCATGATAAGGTTGCTATCCTCCCCAGGATCAGTTGAAAGATTATACAACTCCATTTTGGAATTCTTACGCCCACTCTCCATTATCAACTTCCATTTACCCTCGCGCACTGCATATCGACCCCGCATACCATGATGAATCATGGCCAAACGCTGTGGAGCAACCTGACCGATCAACGCACGATAAAAACTGACACTGTCTTCACCTGAGTTGTCAGGAAGCTTTTTACCCAACATATCGGCAAAGGTAGCCAAAAAGTCGGTCTGGCAAACTGGAAAACTCCACTTACTACCGGCCTTAACTTTGTTAGGCCAACGAACAAAAAACGGCACCCGATGACCCCCTTCGTAAATCGAGCGCTTACCCTCACGATAAACACCATTGCTATGATGGTTAAATTCCTCAATTCGTCTACGCCAGGTATTCTCAGGGCCGTTGTCGCTCGTAAACACAACTATGGTATTGTCAGTCAATTTATTTTTGTCGAGCCAATCAAGAACCCGACCCACTTGCCAGTCAGTCTCCATCATGAATTCGCCGTATGCCCCTGCACTGCCCTTCCCTCTAAATCGCTTTAGCGGGATCACGGGCTTGTGAGGCGAGGTGTGCGAGAGGTACAACATAAACGGCTTGCCGTTCCGGGCAGCGGCCGCCTGCCCGTCGAGCCACTTGATCGCCTGTTCGGTAAATCGGTTGAGACAGTCGATATCTATAAAATCCTGCGCAACCTCAAGGTCGTTTGGCTTTACAGGATTGGCCTGATACGGCGGCTTGATCCGGTAATCCTCGTCGGCAATTTGGTTTGGTTTCTTTCGCGTAAACAGTATCGGCGGTACTTTCGCCATTCGCCCTTCGAACCACGCTAGCACCCCGTAATTCATCGAGGCCGGTATACCCCAGAAGTAGTCAAACCCTTTGTCAAGTGGCATGTCAACTGTGGGCTTCGACCAATCACGATTGCCCTTGACTCCTGGGAAATCCATCCCGAGGTGCCACTTACCGACCATCGCCGTGGCGTAGCCGTTGTCGCGCAAAAACGATGCTAGCGTCATCCGGTCATCGGCGATCAGGCACGCACCCTCTGCTCCCATTACGCCACGCTTCATCGTCGTCCGCCAAGAGTAACGGCCGGTCAACAGGCCGTACCTCGATGGCGTACAAACCGTGTCAGAACTATGCCCGTCGGTAAAACTCATCCCCTCCTTGGCCAAACGATCGATGTTCGGCGTTTGAAACTTAGACTTTGGGTTCAAGCAGGATGCATCGCCATAACCCATGTCGTCCACGTAAATTAGGATAACATTGGGATTATCCGCAAGTGCCGACGTGGCACAAAACAGGCTTAAGATCAGCAACCGAAACATGCTCAGACAAGCGATTTCAATGATAACTCAATCAGTTTTTTCGACGCCTTCACGCCGGGGATCGGCTTTAGTTTATGCCCTTCCCACTCAATCGCGAGAATGCCCCGATAACCAGCCTTGTCGATGATCTTTATTAAACGTTCGTAGTCGAAGTCCGGTTGGTTTCCATTGCCATCAAAGCTGTGCATCTTGCAGGAGATCGTCGCCGTGTATGGCATCATTGCCTCGGTTCCGTCGTACACATTGTTTCGCAACTTGCCGAAGTCTGGCATCAACTTGCAGGCCGGATGGTTCATTTTTTTCGCAACCTTTGCAAGAAACGCTCCGCGCTGACTCAACTGGGATGCCCCAGGCTCTATAGCAATAACAACGTTCTTTTCTGCAGCAGCATCGGATAACGGCTTGAGTGCCTCGACACTTGCCGCCAATCCAATCGCCTCATCACTACCGGGTGCTCGAAGAAAGACGCGAACATACTCGCACCTCAAAATCTGTGCTCGAGAAAGCGACGGTAGAATCTGTTTTAGACTTGCCTCACGTTTTTTCGGGCTCGCATCGAGCACGCCAGACATCAACAAAAACAGCTCGGTTTTGGCCTTGTTCGCACGGTGTTTGAGTTGCTTCAAATACGTCTTGTCATCGAGTTTATCCTTCGGCAGGCCACCTTCCCAGAGATCGAGTTGATTAATACCAAACTGCTCGACACTGAACGCCGGATAATCAAGCGGATCAAGCAAGCCATCCTTGAACATAGCTCGCAAAGAATACTGCGAAAGCCCGATCTGGTAGCGGGGTTGATTGGCTTTTTCTGCCGCGAAAGCATCGGGTAGCAAAACCGCTCCAGCAGTTATGGATGCCGAGGATTTTAGGAATTGTCGTCGTTGTAGTTTCATAAAATATTAGTTCATAGCGCGTTTAGCCAAACGCTTATTTTTCGGTAAGAGAATGATGAGAAAAACGGATCGACCCGTCGAGTCTGACTTTCGGTTAGCCAAGCCGCAAGCTCACAATCCATCATGCCAGCCGATCTGCAGTAATTGATGACATTCGACGATCTCGGCGAACACCTCACCAGACTCAAGGCGCGTTGACCAATCGGGGTGACTAATCAATCGGAGCGCTTCCCCACCAGTCCTTGTTCGGTTTGAAATTCTTTTTAAGAAAATTTGCGTGCTGCTTCTCAAGGCGTGCCTTCCCATCTGAGGCGATGGACTTTAGCCGTGCCTCGCGCTTGGACAAGTCGGCCTGCGTGTCCTTGGTCGGTAATCGCGCCTTGGTTTCCTGTAGCCAAGCTTCGAGTTTTTTCCGTAGTCGCTTCGAACGCTTGGTTTCGCGCTTGGACAAGTCGGTTGTCTCATTCGGGTCGTTGGCTAAGTGGTAAAGCTCGTCACGACCGTCCTCGTGGTAGTAGATAAGTTTCCAATCGTTTTGACTAATGATTGAGGACGGCTCGCCCCCTTGGTTGCCGTAGTGTGGGTAGTGCCAATACAGCGGACGCTTGGCGATCTTACCGCCCTTGAGCAGCGGTACAATACTGACACCGTCAACTGCCTGCTTGGCCGGCACGTTCACCCCGGCCAATTCGAGCAGTGTCGGATACCAGTCGATGCCGTTGACCGGCACATCACTAGTGCCGCCCCGCTTGGTCACGCCCGGTACCTTGATGTAATAAGGCTCACGAATACCACCCTCCCACTGCCTGCCTTTACCGCCGCGCAACGGCGTGTTGCTGGTCGAGTAGGCGTCACCAGAAGACACACCACCGTTATCGGAAGTGAAACAGACGATTGTGTTTTTGCCCAAGCCAAGCTCATCGAGTTTATTCAGGACAATCCCAACGGCATCGTCCATCGTCTCTATCATCCCGGCATAGATCGGACAGTCCTGCACTTGTCGGACGTTTAGTCGGCGATCAAACTTGAAACGCTCCTTAGTCAAACCGGCGGACTCTGCCTTATCCCGGTATTTTTTCCACAAATCGGGAGTGGTTTGGATCGGGCCATGCACAGAGTAAAACGAAAGGAAGGCTAAGAACGGTTTATTCTTATGCGCCTCGATGAACTTGGCGGTTTCATTACCCAAGCGGATGGGCAACGACTCACCCGGGGAGCCGGACTCAAGGGTCGGATTTTTCCAAGGCGAGAAAAAACCGCCATGCGGGCTGCCGACATCCCATCCGCCCTTGTTGATGTCGAACCCGTGATCTTCCGGCCAGGAGCCCTTACCTCCAATGTGCCATTTACCAGCGTAAAAGGTCTTGTATCCCTGCTCTCGCAGTGCCTCGGCCAGCGTGATCTCAGAGGCACGCAGAGCGCGATCGTACTCTGGGGGTAGGTGCGTGTCGTTTCGACGTGTGCCGCGCCAAGCCTCCCCAGCGCGATCACCGATCCAGGTGGTGATACCGTGATTTGTTGGATATTTACCGGTCATAATACTCGCCCGGGACGGACTGCAGACCTGACACGCCGCATAGCCGCGTGTGAATTTCATCCCTTCACGCGCGATTCGATCGATGTGCGGGCTCTCGTAGTATTTCGACCCCTCGTTACTCAAATCCTTCCATCCAAGGTCATCAGCAAGAATAAACAGTATATTCGGACGAACCTTGGGCTTTGCATAAACCGCATCCACACCACCAAGCCAAGCCAATACGCCGGCCAGCGCCAACGACGTTGTTTTGAGTTTCATCATTTTTATCATTCGGTACGGATCAAATCGCAGCCGAACGTTGCTTTGTCAATCCGGCACCGTTTTCGTCGTGCATCTTTGAAACGGAACGCTAGAATTCTCAGGTTCTCTCCGCGGCTTGATCGCCGCCCTATTTTTTGCATTATGTTTGATTTTTTGGCTGAAGAACAGGCCTCCATCTGCGGAGGTAGTCACCTGAAAAGGCGGGAGTTTCTGCAGGTCGGTGCACTTGGCGCTGCCGGATTATCGCTGCCACAACTACTAGCCGCGAAGGAGGCTGGCGCTGTCCGCCCTGGTCACGACAACCGCGCCTGCATCATGATCTTTAATCTCGGCGCGCCAAGTCACGTTGATTTGTGGGATATGAAACCGGACGCACCGCGGGAAATTCGTGGCCCATTCAAGCCGATACGCACCAATTCGCCCGACATCGACATTTCGGAGATCCTCCCTCGACACGCTAAGATAGCTGACAAATTTTCACTCGTGCGAACCGTTCACCACGGCGGCGCAGCAGTGCACGATGCTGGTTGGCAGATCATGCAAACAGGCCGACGTTTTACAGGCGGCATCCAAACACCCCATGCTGGATCGGTTGCCAGTTATCTACTGGGGCGCAAGAGCGACCTGCCGCCGTTTGTCGTGCTACCGGAGTTGATGGGGCGCGGCGGTGGCAATATGCCCAACGGCCAAGCCGGTGGTTTCCTCGGCAAGGCGCACGATCCATTCGCGCTCAACGCCAACCCGGCACAGAAGAATTTTAAGGTGCCTGACCTATTGCCGCCCGATCAAATCGGAGCCGCGCGATTCGATCGACGACGTAAGATGCGCGACATCGTCGATGGCGCGGTAAAGAATTTTGAAGCTAGTGAGGATGCTCGACTGCTCAACGACAGCTTTCACTCCGCCTTCCGCATGATGACCAGTGAACAAGCTCGAGCAGCGTTTGACATCAACAAGGAAAAACCGGCCGTGCGCGAACGCTACGGCATGAACCGCTTTGGCCAATGCTGTCTACTCGCCCGCCGCCTCGTCGAGAACGGCGTTCGCATGGTCACAATCAACAGTTTCCTCACCGTATTCGATCAACTCTCATGGGACATTCACGGTTCCAAGCCATTCATCTCCGTCAAGCAGATGAAGGAACAGGTAGCACCAATGTACGATCAGGGCTACAGCGCGTTGATCGAAGATCTGAACGAGCGCGGGCTGCTCGACAACACGATGGTAACCACACTCTCGGAGTTTGGCCGCACTCCCAAGGTTAACCCGGCAGGCGGACGCGACCATTGGCCACAATGCTTCACCTGCTCCTTCGCAGGTGGAGGGGTACAAGGTGGACGAGTGGTGGGCAAGAGCGACCCCATAGGTGGCTTTCCGGCAGAACGACCTGTGGAACCGGGTGACATTGTGGCAACGATCTTTCACAGCCTTGGCCTAAACCCCAAGGCAACCCTACCCGGACCCAGCGGACGGCCGTTCCCGCTAGTCGACTTTGGCAATGAACCCATCAAGGAACTATTCACATGAAATCACGAATTGTACTTGCCCAAGCGCTGTCGCTTCTCACGCTGACCCTCACAGCGACTGCGGAGGAAAAGCGCAAGCTTAGTTTTCGCCACGACGTGATGCCGGTGTTGTCAAAGGCCGGCTGCAACGGGGGTGGCTGCCACGGGGCGTTGGACGGCAAGGGCGGGTTCCGACTCAGCCTCAACGCCTATGACCCGGCAACTGACTATTATAACATCACACGGGAAAACCGAGGACGCCGCATCGAGTTCGCCGCACCAACGAGTAGCCTGTTCGTCACCAAGCCAACCGCTGCCGTCCGACACAAGGGCGGAAAAGTACTACACGAAAACTCCGAAGCGTACCGGATTCTAACACTCTGGATTCAGCAAGGTGCACCCGGGCCAAGCGACAACGACCCCAAGATCGACCGTTTCGAAATATCCCCCACCCTTTCCCAGTTAAAAAAAGGTCAAGCACAGCAGCTGACGGCACGGGCTTTTTTCAGTGACGGCACCGAACGCGACGTCACCCAGTGGGTACGGTTCGCCTCGACCGACGCAACCGTAGCCGAGGTGGACGAAGCCACCGGCTTGGCCACGGTCATCGGCCACGGCGATGGCGCCGTAACAGCGTGGTATTCGGGACAGATTGCGTTGGCTCGGATTAGATCCCCTTGGCCAAACGTGATCCCGGACGAGACCTACAGCCAAGCGCCACGTCGCAACGTGATCGACGACGCAGTGCTGGATTTGTTGCGCCGCCTCAATCTCAAGCCATCACCAAGGAGTTCCGACAGCGAATTTATCCGGCGAGTCCACCTAGATGTCGTCGGAATGCTACCAACACCCAAGGCTACCCGGACGTTTCTGACCGACACATCAGAAACCAAGCGCGATGCATTGATTGAGTCGCTGCTCGCTCAACCTGAGTTTGTCGATTATTGGACATATCGTCTTTCCGACCTGTTTTTGATTAGCGGACGCAAACTACGCCCAGACGCACTAAAGTCGTACTACCAATGGCTGCGCGGCGAGATGGAAAAAGGCACTACTTGGGATCAACTTGTGCGACAGGTAATCTCGGCCAAGGGGGACACGATGAATAACGGCGCCACGAACTTTTACTCAGTTCACCAGGACCCCGAGACGATGGCAGAAAACGTAAGTCAGGCATTCATGAGCCTCTCGATTAACTGCGCCAAGTGCCATAATCATCCGTTGGAAAAATGGACCAACGACCAGTACTACTCGTTCGCCAACCTGTTTGCGCGTGTCCGGGCAAAAGGCTGGGGTGGAGATGCACGCAACGGAAATGGGGCAAGGACACTTTTCATCGCCGAACGCGGCGACCTTATTCAGCCCCGCACCGGCAAACCCCGACCACCCGCGCCGCTCGACGGGCAGGCGATCGAAAGCGACTCGCCGGAAGACCGACGCGAAGCGTTGGCCGCGTGGCTGACTGCGCCCGATAACCCTTACTTTACCCGCTCCATCGCCAACCGCGTCTGGGCCAACTTTTTCGGGCGCGGCATCGTTGAACCAGTCGACGACTTACGCGTCTCCAACCCTGCCTCAAATGAGCAGTTACTAGGAGAGATCTCATCGTATCTCGTCGAGAATCGCTACGACCTCAAGGCACTCATGCGACTCATTTTGCAGAGCGAAACCTATCAGCGAACTAGCAAGCCGCTCGCGGAAAACATGGAAGACCAAAAATATTACTCTCGCTACTACCCCCGCCGATTGATGGCAGAAGTACTACAGGACGCCATCACCTCGGTCACCCATATCTCCCCCAAGTACGACCGAATCACACTCTCCGACGGCAGCACGCAGGGGACAAGCTTTTACCGCGAAGGAACCCGTGCGCTACAGTTGTTCGACTCCTCCGTTACGTCTTATTTCCTTAAAACTTTTGGCCGCAACGAACGCGAGATCACCTGTGAATGTGAACGCTCCAACAAGCCCAGCATGGTGCAAGTGCTCCACCTCTCTAATGGCAACACGCTCAACAACAACCTGCGTAGCGAGCAGAGTTGCGTGAACGTTATGATCCCTCAGAGTGACGAAGAAATAATCGAGAAAACCTACCTACTCTGCCTCTCCCGGATGCCAAGTAATGCTGAACGAAAACGACTTGCTGAGATGTTCGATGCCACACCCGAAGTGGAGCGCAGGGCTGCCATCGAGGATTTATTCTGGGCGCTGATGACCAGCCGCGAATTCCTGTTCCAGCATTGAAGCATGAAAATTCTTAACACAGTTTTCCTCACAGCACTTGCTATCCCCGTGTTGGGCGAAACGGTTGATTTCCACCAGGATGTTGCGCCCATCCTTCGCGAGTATTGTGTCGGCTGCCATAACAACGACGATCTCGAAGGGGAACTTTCCGTAGAAACTTTTAAACTACTAATGAAGGGCGGCGAAAATGGGACACCCATTAAAGGTGGCGATCAGGCGGAATCGCAGCTGACCAAGGTCATCACTAAACAGGCCAAGCCATACATGCCTCCACGCCGGGAGCCACAACTCTCCGCAGCGCAAATTGACACAATCCTGCGCTGGATTGATCAAGGAGCCAAACCACCTACAGACGATCGGTCGATTCTTGCCAACCTCACTGTCCCTGAAGTCAAACCGGCCGGCAATATACTCAGCCCCGTCACCGCGATGGGCATCAACAAAAGCGGACAACTGGCAATCGGCCGCTATGGAAGGATTCAGTTCGGAGACAAGACATTCACCAGCATACCCGGCAAGGTGAACGCCATCACGATTTCAAAGGACAACAAAATATTGGCTGTTGCCGGTGGCACCCCAGGACTTAATGGCGTTGCCTCACTATTCAACCTCGATACCGGCAAGAAACTCCACGACCTGAACGGCCATCGAGATGCGCTATACGGCATTGCCTTCTCCCCTGATAGCAGTCAACTGGCCACGGCTGGGTACGACCGAATCATCCAAATTTGGGATACCGCTTCCGGCGAGCAACTCCGTACTCTCAAGGGGCACAACGGCGCAGTTTACAGCATCGCGTTCAGTCCGGACGGCAGCGTTCTCGCCAGCGCCGGAGGCGATTCATCGGTAAAACTCTGGAACACCAACAACGGACAACGTCTCGACACATTCGGACAACCGACCGGCGAACAGTTCCTAACCAAGTTTACGCCCGACAGCCGTTTTATCCTCAGCGGCGGTTCAGACAAACAAATTCGACTATGGCGCTGGGTCAGCGGCAGCCAAACTGGAATTAACCCGCTTGTCCAGGTGCGATTTGTTCATGAAGACGAGATCACCGACCTCACAATCGACCCGAGTGGCAAACTCTTAGCCACAGCTTCCGCCGACCGGACTGTCAAGGTTTGGTCACTCCCCGGACTCGAGCCGTTACAAACAATCGGCAACCAAGCGGACGTGGTTTCCGCTCTGGTATTCAGCACGAACGGCCAAGCGCTGCATGTCGGACGGATGGATGGATCCGTTGAAAAAATTGATCTCAGATTGGACAAACGCTCATATTCATTAGCTAAGGCGAACACCGAAACTAAACCGGTTGAGTTGACCGAAGCCAAGCCGGTTGAGTTAACCGAAAAGGAACCGAACGACCTCCCGGCCGAGACCACACCAATCACTCTTCCGGCTGTCGTGACGGGCATAATTCATAACGAAAAAGGCGTCGACTCTGACCTTTTTCGTTTTAAAGCCATGGCCGGTCAAGAATGGGTGCTCGAAACTAACGCCGCCCGCAGCAAGTCGCCGATCGACACGAAAATCGAGGTGCTTTATGCGAACGGAAATCCGATCGAACGTGTCCGCCTTAAGGCCGTTCGCGAAAGCTGGCTCACCTTCCGAGGCAAGGACTCCAACACCTCCAACGATTTTCGCCTATTCAAGTGGGACGAGATGAAACTCAATCAACTACTCTACGTAAACGGTGAAGTTGTGAAGCTCTGGCTTTATCCTCGAGGACCAGACAGCGGCTATATCGTCTATCCGGGCAGCGGTAACCGGTACGGTTATTTTGACACCACGCCACTCGCGCATCCACTTGGCCAACCGGCCTACATCGTCGAGTCATTGGACAACGGCGAACCAGAGATCGCCAACGGCCTTCCCACCTTCCCGATCTACTATCAAAACGACGATGAAAGCCAGCGGCGACTGGGTAGAGACTCCAAACTCACCTTCACCACCCCGGCAGACGGCGAATATCTAGCGAAGGTCAGCGACGTTCGCGGATTTCAGGGGAGCAACTTCAAATACAAGCTCACTATCCGCGCGCGCAAGCCGGATTTCAAAGTCAACATCAGCGGCTTCTCCGACGGCATCCCAAAAGGAAGCGGCCGTGAGTTTAGTTTCAACGTCGAGCGCAAGGATAATTTTAATGGCCCAATCCGACTGGACATCAGCGATGCCCCCGCCGGTTTCCACATCAGCACGCCCATCATTATCGAGGCTGAACAGCAGCAGGCATTCGGATCAATCCACGCCGATGCCGATGCTGACACACCTGAAAATGACTTTCTGACGGTCACTGCCACAGCAAAGTTACGCGGCAAAAAGATCATCCGTGAAATCGGCAAGTTGACCAATATCAAGTTACTCAGCAAACCGAAGCTGCTCGTTCAGGTCACCAGCAACATTAGCGGCGGCGTCGAAACCGGCACATTCACCGAGCCTCTGGAATTGACCATCTCCCCCGGCGAAACCATCTCGGCAAGAGTCAAGGTCGAACGGAACGGTTTCAACGGCCGTATCCAGTTAGGCAGCCATGACGCAGGCCGAAACCTCCCACATGGAGTCTATGTAGATAATATTGGATTAAGCGGTCTATTGATCGTAGAAGGGCAAACAGAACGAGAATTTTTTATTACTGCAGATAGCTGGGTACCAGAATCCAGAACCCATTTTCACATCAAAGCTAGTGCCGAAAAAGGCATAGTATCCAATCCTCTTATTATCCAAGTTCGCAAAAAATAGAATCTCAGCAAACTTACTGGAGAATGGGTGAACGCTGACTAAACCTTAAACCTTTGTGAAGACCTCTCGAGCGCCGGTCATAGTACTATCAGCGAAGCGCTCTTCCTCTATACCCATGCTACGTAATATACTGAGAAAAACATTAGACATTTGGGTTTCCCCTTTCCTCCAGTATTGTCCATGCTTGAGCCCCATATTTAGGCCTCCAGCAACTAGAGTCGGCAAGTTCTTTGGCATGTGTGTCGTACTTGCCCCTGAACCGTACAGAACGATGGAATTATCGAGCACCGTTCCATTGTTATCCTTATAGCCCTGCAAACGATTAAAGAAATACACAAGCTGTTCTGAGAGAAATTGATCATACTTAGCAAACTTAAGCTGGCCGTCCTTGTCCTGCGCATGAGAAAGATTGTGATGAGTCCGGTTAATTCCAAGCTTGATTGGAAAGGTATCACTGATGCCCATGCCATCTTCACGGTTTAACATAAACGCAACACTACGGGTAATGTCTGCGTCAAATGCTAGCGCTATAAGGTCAAACATGGTCTGATAGTAATCGCTAGGGGCGCCCTCAGAATGAGCATCTAGTTTAAGGTGAGAATAGTCCTGCGTCTTGAGCGGTATATCAACCCACTTCTCAGAAGCAACTAATCGCTTCTCTACTTCATTCAGTGAAGTAAGATACTGATCCATCTTTTCTCGATCGGACTTTCCAAGCTTCTTGTTAAGTGATTGAGCATTTTCAAGTACTGCATCTACTAGTTTAATGCGGCGATTAATCTTATTACGCTCATTATTCAAAGACTCTCTATCGACTCTAAACAAGCGATTGAAAATCTGACGTGGATTATTCTCAGCAGGTATCGGTTTGCCATTTAAACTGTAGGAAATCGTACCAGTACGCGACAGAAAACCCACACCAGCATCTACAGACATCACCAGAGAAGGTTGCCGGCAAAAATGTTTTGTATGCTTAGCGACCAATTGGTCGAGCGCCACACTGTTATACACATCTCGATTAGGATCCTGTAAAGGCGCACCAGTAAGCCACATATCAGAGCATACATGAGGGTCAGATTTTGGTCCATTGGGATGGTACAACCCTCCTAAGAAACTAAGATGCTCCCGAAAAGGCGAGAATGCCTCAGTGGATTTCCCAAAGACAAAATGCCCGTCCTTTTTAAGGCGAGGAAACCAGCTCCACTCATCAATCTCATGTTTAGCTTGTGGTAGAGACATACCATTAGCTGTATAAAGCGCACAGAAACGCCTAGGCGCAACTTCTAGCACCTCTGAGCCCATTGCTTCCAGCACAGGTAAGGCTAGTGTGGCTCCAGCTGTGCCTCTTAAAAATGCCCGTCTATCCAATTTGAAATTTCGGTTCATGAGTTTATTTCTTCAAAAACACATCACTGTGGATCACAAAGCGTAAAAGATCCTGCATTCGATAACCGCTGTCACGCAAAGTAAGGCCCTGTTCCTCAAGAAAAACAAGTTCATTGTAAGTGAGCGTGCGACCAACGGCATACGTGGTTATATGCTTTAATAAACTGAACACCACACGGTCCATGCGAGGGCCAACAAGGTAGGAACGCAATGCAGCATAATCAGCCACCTCAGTCTGATCTGGCAGTTTAATACTTTGTTGCTTTTTGTCAGCATGAAATCCACCCCCAGCGTCGAACTGCTCAAGCGAAAGCCCCCATGGATCAATGCCGGAATGACAACCTGCACAACCCTTGTGGTCGCGATGCAAGAAGAGACGCTCACTAAGCGGAAGACTGGAATCAATCTCCTCTATGCCAGGAACGTTAGGTGGTGGTTCAGCAGGCGGTTCAGCAATGATTTTTCGGGCTATCCAAGCTCCACGTTTAATAGGATTGCCATCGCGACCATCTGATAGGCCTGCGAGTATACTTGTTTGCGCTAGCAGTCCTCCAAGATGTTCACGATTGTGATTAACAGGAACAAAATTAAAACCGCTCTCGATTTGAGATCCTAAACCGTAGTAGCTCGCTACTAGCTCATTGGCCATGACAAAGTCTGATTGCAAGAGATTTCTTGCAGGCAAATTCTCACGAATCATATACTTAAGTAGCTCAACCGGCTCACGTCGAAGATGAAGGCGCCTATTTCGAGTAAGAGAAGGATAGCGTTTACGATCTATCTCAACTACGTCAAATTTTTCCAAGCTCAACCACTGCTCGACGAACTGCTCGACGAACTGCTCAAATCGATCATCGTGAATCATGCGAGTTATCTCGTTATCAAGCTTAGCATTTAGTTTGCCTTCAGACGCAAGCAGGTGCAGGCGCGAATCTGGTGCAGTGTTCCATAGAAAATAGGAAAGCTTTGATACTAATTCGTTCTCGGTGATTGGCTCAGGTTTGGGACTATCACTTTTCTCAATGAGAAACAAAAACTGCGGAGAGGTTAGCACGACAAGCAATGTTTCCTTAATGCTTCTAATTAAATTATTATGGTCCGAAAATGCACTCTTCCACACATTCATCAAAGAGACTTCTTCCGCTTTAGTTATTGGCCGACGAAAAGCACGCTCGGCAAAACCTCTCACAACTTCAAGAGCGTACACTTCTGGTTGATCCTTGTTTGGCGAATCAATGAGAATGCGGCGGTGTGTCGCTGGCGGCCAAGTCTCATAATAAGGCCCTTCAAACTCCACTGAACTAATTTTCAATCGTGGTCGCTTTCGCCCATCGGTGTACTCACTCCGAACCCCTATCTCCCTAATGCCAGCGAGATAATTATCATTCTCAGGCTGAACATCATCACTAGGATAATTATTGATTGCACCTTCAAAAACAAATTCCTCCAACTCTTTGCTCTTAACCTCAACAGGCTGTTGTACTGATGAAAATGTACTGCCACAATCACGCCTCAATCCCATATGAACACCCAGCCACGGCGAACGATTTTCAAACTGTTCGAATCGCTTGGCTAAGTCACTCTCTTCTGGAACCAGCGTAAGCGCTAGGCGATCCGGGGTAAGCCCCCCAGCGTAGTTCACACTAAACTCCTTCGGACCAGCTGATAAACGCAAAACCGCAAAAGCAGGCTGGCGCAACTTCGCTTCAAGCTGACGACCAGCGATTTGCAGCTTCAAATCTTCCTCCTGCACCGGCGGAGCCTTCACAAACCGCTGCCCAGGTTTTAGGAGAGCCTTCAGCTCAGACATATCAAGAGCGCGATTGTAGAACCGCACCTCGTCGATTTCACCCTTGAACTGCTGAGAATCCTGAATACGACCAATGTGAAAATCAACTTTCGGATTATCCAACATCCGCGGCTGAATAGTCCCAGCAGCCACTTCGTAG
>JASLKQ010000077.1 GCA_030747505.1 Verrucomicrobiota bacterium
GACCGGCGCAGCGCGTATCGCGCAGCAGGCGGTGGCACTCGCCGAGGGCAAGCCGGTTTGGGTGGTGCCGCTGGGGATCAATTACGAGGAGAAAGCGCAGTTCCGTAGTCGCGTGTGGGTGGCGGTGGGCGAGACAGTGGATGCGACTGATTGGTTTGCCGAATACGAAGGGAACGAAAAACAGGGCATGCGTCAGTTGACTATCGCACTCGACGAACGGTTGAAGGCGGTCGTCGTGCACCTGGACGATGCCCGGTGGGGGCCGCTCCTGGACGACCTCGAGTGGCTTGCCCCGGTGTACGCCAGCGCCGACAGGGTGCGCGCCGTGTCGCGCGTGCAACGGCGGAAAAACATCGCCGAAGCGATCAATTATTTTGAATTGAAAGACCCGGAGCGAGCCGGAGCGATCACGGCCAGGGTGGCGGCGCATGAGGAGGCGCTTGGTCAAGCGGGGGTGCGGATCAACTCGCCGCTGTTTCAGTATTCCGGCGCGGCTTTGTTTTGGCGCTTCGCATTCAAGGCTTACCGAGTTGTGTTTGCCCTGCCGGCGTTGATTGGGACATTGCTTCACCTGATACCGTTCATCCTGGTTCGGGTGATTTCGCCGAGGTTTGAGGGTATCGGCAAAACGACCACGTCGCTCTTCCGCATTTTGGTTGGCTTGCCGTTTTATGGGGTTTGGTACGTGGCCGCTTGGTTTGCATTGCACCAATACACGGACAAAAAAATAGCCACTGCATCGGTCGTGCTCATGCCATTGATTGGTGTTTTCGCGTTCCACTACTGGATCAACGCTGGTGTCGTTTGGCGGTCGTTGCGAGAGGAGGCCAAGCTGTTATTCAATGCCAAGTTGCTGGCCGAGTTGCGCGCGGAGAATCTCGTTGTCAAAGAACAGATTGCTGAACTGGGCGACGAGTATAGGGAAGCCTTTCCTGAGAAATTCGTCGATCCCGAATCTGCGGCTTCAGCGTGAGCGGAAAAACTTTCCGTGGCCATTGAGCGTCACGGTCAACGAGCTTTTGGCGCTTTTATCATCCTGCCACGGGCCGTTTTGCGTGGTCGCCGTTCGCAGAGTTTCTTTGAATTTGATCACAATTCCGTCTGCCCGGGCAATGCGGACGGTGGGTGATGTTTTCTTCTTGTTCGGCTTTGGGCAACCAAGTTGCCTTTTCGCAGGAGCCGGCAATGGTTTTATCGATCCACTTCCTGTTGGCGGCCGGCTGCGGGCCAAAGCTGCGCCGTGAATCACGGCAAACAACACCACACACTATTGGCTGAGTGCGGGGAATGCAGTAAGCAGCTTTTGGCTGAAGGTGTTGGGGTGGCCTTCGTTGGGTTGGATTGGGCCGGGAGTGGTGCGGCCGTTTTTGATCGCCTTGGCGAGGGTGGCGACGAGGTCCTGCACCAGTTTCGGGCGCTTGGCCTGCAGGTTGTTTTGCTCGGCGGGATCGGCGTCCAGGTCGTACAATTGCACCGGTGACAGGGACTTGTTTTTCTTGGCGGCAGCAGGGTTGGGGGCGCTCCAGCCGCCGGAGCCGGGGCAGAGAGCGAGTTTCCATTTGCCGCGGCGGATGGCGAACGAGCCGTTGATCGAGTGGTGAATGGTGAATGGCCGCCGCTTGGCCTGCGCTTGGCCAAGCAGGGTGGGGAGGAAGGAAAACGAATCCTCAGCGGCGTTGGCCGGAATGGTTTCACTCTTGCCGAGCACATCGGCGACTGTGGCGAAGAGATCCGCCGTGCATATGGTTTGGCCGGAGGTGGAACCGGCTGCAACCTTGCCTGGCCATCGGACGAGAAACGGTACGCGGTGGCCGCCTTCGAAAATGTCGGCTTTGTGGCCGCGCCAGTCGGCGTTGGGCTTGTGGCCCTTGGCCACGAGCGCCGGGATTTTTGCCGCCGGTGAGCAGCCATTGTCCGTGGCGAAAATGACGATCGTGTCCTTGGCCAGGCGATGGTGATCGAGCGCTTGCAGTACTTCGCCAACGACCCAGTCGGTTTCCATCAGGAAATCGCCGTACTTGCCGATGTCGGATTTGCCCTGCCACGGTTTCGACGGAACGATCGGCGTGTGAGGACTGCTCAGCGGCAGGTAGAGGAAAAACGGTTTTTTGCGATCCTTGGCGCGGGCGTCGATGAACGCGCCGGCCTCGCGGGCAAAGTCGCGCAGGCAATTTATCGCCTCGAAATTCTCCGCGCACGGGCCGGGCCGGTGGAACGCCTTGGTCACTGTCGCCCAGGCGGTCGGCTTGTCGTTCTGCAAATAAACATACGGAAACATGTCGAGCGACGCGGGGATGATGAACGATTCGTCAAAGCCGATGGCCAACGGGCCGCCGCTGACCTTTTTGCCGTAGTCAATTTGCCAGCCGTCGCCCTTGGTCGGGCCGGTCTTGGCCTGGCGTTTTTCGCCGTTCGGCAGCATCTGCCAGCCAAGGCCGAGGTGCCACTTGCCAACGACCCCGGTGTGGTACCCGTTCTGTTGCAGAAACTTTGGCGTGGTGAGTCGATCGGCGGCGACGAGCGGCTCGGACAACCCCCAAAGGACGCCTTTCTTCAACGTGCTCCGCCAATTGTAGCGGCCTGTGACGATGCCGTAGCGGGTTGGTGTGCAGACCGACGACGTCGTGTGGGCATCGGTGAAGCGCATTCCCTCCCGTGCCAAGCGGTCGCAGTGCGGCGTACTGGCCCTGCCATCGGCGTGCGAGAGATCGCCATAACCAAGATCGTCGGCAAGGATGAAAATAACATTCGGCTTGTTAGAAGCGCCTAGGGCAGTGGTTGAGAGAACAAGGGCAGCAATGGTTACGAATTGGTTTCGATATCGCATGCGCGATGTCTACCTCAGTAAACGGTTTCAGGCAATTCACCAATGGAGCATAAGATGCACGACGCTATGCCTTAAGCGACACGACCTTTTCATGAATCAGACTGTTAAGTTCGTCGCTGGAAGTAACAGGAACAACAACCAGATGAGGGTGAATGAAGCTAATCAAACTATAAATCGTTACTTCTTTTGGCGCCATGTTTCTTCAATAATTCAGCTATTTTATTCTTTTTGGTTTGAATGGCCCAATCGAGAGGCGTCTGCCCGTCGTTGTTTGTAAGGTTGACTTTAGCTCCCTTGTCCAACAGGAGTTTTACTGCCTTCTGACCATCGACTGCAACGCCCCAGAATAAGGGGGTCCAACCGGACGCGTCTTTTTTATCAAGCGAATTTCCAGCCTTGTGAAGTATGTTGATTGCCTCTAAATCGCCATTACTTGCAGCCTGCCATAAATCATTACTGCTGGGTTTGGGTTTTGCCTTCGGGCTACTTCTTTCATCAACTTGCTCCACTTCGGAAGCGACTGGTTTTTTATTTAAGTAGAGATTGCCATTGCCTTTAGTGGGACTGGAGGCAGGCTCAACTTCGCTGGATTTTGATTTTTTGTCAGAGTTTTGTTTTAGCACTTCCTCTATCTCGATTAGTCTGGAATTGAATTGGTTGACTTGGGATTCAAGGGCTTTGATGGTTTTGGTTTGTTTCAGAATGGAATCATGGAGTTGGTGGAGGACCTCTTCAGTCTGTTGAGTCTTGGATTCTTTGGCCTCTTTTAGGGTTTCATTCCCGATGGCCATGTTTTGAGTTTTCTTTCCACATCCAACAACCGCAATAGACAACAAAACTGTTATGTATAATTGCTTCATCTATGGGGGGAACGTGATGTCGTTGGAGGGTGAAGTAAACACAGAATTTTTTATTGAGATTGACTCGTACTATGGTGGCTGACAATTTGCCCGCCTTACTTCGTGAGTGCACGGCATAAGTCGCATTTTAAAGGAATCATGGCAGTCAAATCAAACGACAATAACAGACGCTCTTCTTCGGTTCTTCTTTTAGTAATTTCTTGCGTGACCCTTTTGGGGGAAACGAACGACATGCCTGTTCTTTTTGTGGAAAAAGAAACGTTCGATTTTGGCAAAGTAATCATCGGCAAGGATGTCGAGGTTCGCTTTGAAATCCAAAACAAGGGGAAGCGTGATTTGCTTCTATATGATGTTTCTCCGTCCTGCGCCATTTGTACGGACGATCTCTCTTGGCCGGACAAACTGGCGCCCAATGAAAAGGGCCTTATTGGTGCTAGGTTGCAAACGAGCGAACTACATGGTTCGGTAGATCGAACCCTGTCAATTTACTCAAACCAAAAAGAAAAAAGAAAAATCCTGCATGTAACGGGGCAAGTTTGGTCGCCGTTGGAACTGAAGCCACCCTATGCCTATTTTCCCACCCTGAAATCAGTTGATTCCAACACAAATTTGAAGGTGGGCATTCTAAACAAGGTTCCGGAGGAAGTAATCCTTTCCCGACCACGATGTGACAACCCTAAGTTCCAGCCCAAACTTATCACTGATGAAAAGGGGAGAAAGTATACCCTGATTGTCCTGACAGTTCCCCCCATGAAGTTTGGCATCAACAGCGGATTGATCAAAATCGACACAAGTTACCCTGGGTTACCAAACATTCTAATCAGGGCAACCGCGAAAGTTTCCCCTCCTTTGGAATTCAGTCCTTCAAGAGTTTTTCTTAAGACTGGAGACCTGAAGAATCCCATCAGAAAGATCGTCAGGCTTTCAGTCAACTCTACGGAGCCTATTGAGGTTTTGGGGCACAGCCTGAACATTGCGGGGCCCACGGTTGAGGTTATAGAAAGGAAACCCGGAAAGTATATTAGATTCGCCATAAGTTTTCCCGAGGGTTTTCACGTTGAGCCAAACCTGACTGCCTCATTGTTGGTCAGGACGTCGCACAAGCAATTCAGCCAGTTGAACCTGCCCATCCAAGCCTATGCCAATGTCACTCAAAGGAAAAACGATTGAAGAGTCAGTTTCCTTGGGTGGGAAATTGAGTGTTAATCGATGAATCTTTTGCCCCGCAATAATTATCGACTTGGCAATTTTGTTGGACTGGCCTTGTGCGTTTTATGTCTGGGTTTCCAAATCACGGGAGCCCCTGCCGATTCCTCTTCTAATAATTCCCGGATGGGATATTCTTCCAGTGAACTGAATATCCAAACTCGTCAGACTTCCAATACGTTCTATAGAATGCCTCCCGAGAAAACAGGGGTTAAATTCTTGAACCAAGTCGATGAATGGGAGGCGTCCCAAAACAGGGTCCTCTACAACGGTGCAGGGATTGCCGTGGGAGATTACGACCGGGATGGATGGCCAGACATTTTCCTGTGTGCCATCGACGGCAATTCAGTCTTGTACAAGAACAACGGCAGCTGGACCTTTGCGAATGCCACCTCCTCGTCCGGCTTGGGAGATCTGGGGCACCGCCACCGGGGAGCGGTATTTGCGGATTTAAACGGGGATGACTGGTTGGATTTGCTGGTAGGGACAGTGGATCGTGGAATCAGGACGTTCATTAATAAGCGTGGAGTGTTTCAGGAAATGTCCCAGACCTCAGGACTGGCTGGAGTGTATGCACCCATGACCATGGCTTTAGCGGATGTGGACAGCAATGGGACCCTGGATTTGTATGTCACCAACAACCGGCCCTCAGATATTAGGGATGAGGGCTCGATTACATTAAGGCGTGTTGGAGGCAAATTGGTAGTCCCGGCGCAGTACAGAAAGCGTCTTGTTGTGTCCGGCGGAATCGTCAAGGAATACGGGGAGGCTGATTTCCTGTTTCTAAATGATGGGAAAGCTGTTTTCAGAAAATCAAGTTGGACAGAGGGGGGGTTCCTCACTCCCCTAGGTAAACCGTTAAGTGATGCCCCCTTGGATTGGGGTTTGTCTGCGGCGTTTCATGACATCAATAACGATGGCCTTCCTGATTTGTACGTATGCAATGACTTTTGGACTCCAGACAGGTTCTGGATCAACCAAGGGGACGCCTTCAAATTGTTGAACCCGGAAAACTTAGGCAAGACATCTGCAAGTTCGATGGGTGTGGATTTCTCCGATTATGACCGGGATGGGGATGTGGACCTATTTGTGGTGGATATGTTGAGCAGGGATTTGGCGATGCGCAAGCGACAGGCACCCGCTCAAGATTCATCTGACCGCCTGGTGAACCAAGGCAAATACGCAGACCAAGTCATGAGGAACACTCTGCTGAATAATCGCGGCGACGGTTCCTTTGCAGAATTGGCAAACATGGCTGGATTGTCTGCTTCAGACTGGTCATGGTCGCCTGTTTTTCTGGATGTGGATCTGGATGGCTATGAGGATTTGATCATCACTGCAGGCCACTACAAGGACACACAGGACTTGGACGTCAACGCACTGATTCAGACCAGACAGAAGCCAAGAGACAGGTCTCTCTCTCCGAAGCAAAGAAAGTTGATATTCTCAAGAGAGATGATGGAAAATAATCGTCTTTATCCTGGATTGGATTTGCCCATCATCACATTTCGGAATGGGGGCAGTGGTGCATTCGAGGAGATGACTTTGCAATGGGGCACTGATGACAAGGGGATTCATCACGGGATGGCTTTGGCGGATTTGGACTTGGACGGTGATATGGATTTGGTTGTAAACAACATGAATCGAGAACCGGGGCTATATGAAAACAGATTTATGGCGCCGCGCGTTGCCGTGGTCTTGCATGGGGAACCTCCCAATACCCAGGCCATAGGAAGCAAAGTTTCGCTGACCGGTGGTGCTGTGGTGGAGCAAACCAAGGAAATAGTTTCCGGAGGTCGGTTCCTTTCCGGTTCAGAAACAAAAGTTGTGTTTGGCGCCGGAAGCCGGCCAAACAAAATGAGTCTCGTCGTGGTGTGGAGAAGCGGGAAGAGAAGTGTAGTTGATCAAGTTAAACAGAATTATCTCTACCATGTTTACGAAAAGGGTTCATCTGAAGGCAAAAAAGATAAAAAACTATTGCCGTCCTCTCCCATGTTCGAGGACTTGAGTGAGAGCATATATCATGTACATGTGGAGAATGTGTTCGATGATTTTGCCAAGCAACCGCTTTTGCCATTCAAACTGAGCCAAGCAGGCCCGGCAGCCTGTGTGTACGATATTAATGCAGATCATTGGGATGACTTGATCGTTGGTTGCAGCGCGGGAGGCCGGCTTCATGTGTTTCTTAACGATCAAAATGGCGGTTTTAGGCAATTGCAGGGCAGCCAGGTTGCTCAAGATGACGTGGCTTCCATTTTTTCCCTTGGCACAGGCAAAGGAAATGAGTTTTTCACCATCAACTGCGGCTATGAAGGCACCGGCGGTGTCATGTTGACCCGGCATCAGTTGGGGGAAGAAAAAATTCTTTCCGATAGCGTTATGAATATTCCCATTAAATCGGTGGGTACGGTTGCCCAGGCGGATATTGATGGTGATGGTGACCTTGATTTGTTTCTTGGAGGCGGGGTTTACTCGGGGAAATACCCTGAATCATCAAAGTCTGCCATTTATCTCCAGAATGGAGCCCAGTTTGCACCTGATATTTCCAATGCAAAAACCCTTTTGGGGTTGGGGGTCGTGAATGGTGCCGTTTGGTCTGATTTGGATGCGGATGGATACCCCGAATTAATCACAGCAGGACACTGGCAGCCTGTTCGTATCTTTAAAAATGAGAAAGGCATCCTGAAGAATGTGACCAAAGAGATGGGATTGGAGGGCTTAACTGGTTTATGGAATTCCGTTCAAGTTGGAGATATCAATGGAGATGGCAGAATGGACTTGGTTGCCGGGAACTGGGGTTTGAACAGCCCCTATAAGTCGACCCCGGAGAAGCCCTTGAATCTTGTTTTCGGTGATATTAATCAGGACGGAACCAACGAGCTCATCGAAAGTGATTATAATGCCGGAGTGCTTGTTCCAGTTCGGACATTCAAGGATTTGGCCGGCCCCATGCCTTTCCTATATTCGCGATTCAAGAGTTTCAGGCAGTTCAGTCGGGCAAGTGTCGCCCAAGTGATTGGAGACACCCCAACAAAGGCGAGGTTGCTCTCTGTGCAAACATTGTATTCTTGCGTGTTCATCAATGAGGGGAATCGTTTCAGAATGGCAAACTTGCCGGATGCTGCCCAGTGGGCGCCCACTCATGGCATTGTTGTTGACGATTTTGACGGGGATGGCTTTGAGGATCTGTTTCTCGCGCAGAACTTTTTTCCGACACGAGCGCAGGGTGATCGGTTGGATGCATCCAGGGGCGTTCTCCTGAAGGGTCACGGGACGGAAAACTTCACAGTTTTGGAATCTGGGCGGAGTGGAATCGATCTTGCCGGTGACCAAAGAGCCGCAGTTTCAGGAGATTTCGACCGCGATGGAATGAGTGATCTTGTCGTCACACGGAACAACGGAAAGACCGCTCTGCTCCTTAACAAATCGAAAAAATAGTATTGCGTGTGCTTGTTCAGGGGACGGCGGGGAATGCTCATGGAATAGGATCTGTTTTGAGGTTGAAATATCATGATGGGATGGGGTCGGCCCGCCAAATCACTGGCAGCAGCGGCTACCGTTCCAAAGGTAGTTCCATTCAAGTGTTACACGCAACTCGGCCGGTTGAATCCGTTTGGATACAGAAATCTGATGGGAAGATTCTGACCCATGAAATAAAGAAGGACACGTATGAGGTGCGGATCACCTATTAAATGACCGCCCGTTTCTTTAAGTCCTTGACGGACGTAATCTCCGGGTCACTATTCACAGCCGTTTAGTCAACACACCGGACAGTAGTTTTATGAAAACGAAGCAAACTGGATTCACTCTCATTGAACTGTTGGTTGTCATCGCCATCATCGCCATTCTGGCCAGCTTGCTGCTTCCCGCCCTGGGCAGGGCCAAGAGCAAAGCCCGGCAAACGGTCTGCATGAGCAACCAAAAACAGCTTGGCCTGACTATGGCAATGTACGCGGAGGATTTTGAAGGCAAGTTCCCCCTCTCATTGGCCGGTTCCACACAGCAGCACGCCAACTGGTTGGTTATTATGCACGAGGTGGGCTACCTCAGTACCATGGATTTGTTCAGCGATCCCGCCGATGTCGAAGGATCCCACAATTCGTTCGACTTTCGGAAACGACGCATCAAGGTTGGTGACAAAAGCCGGGACATTGTTTTCTCATACGGTGCCAGTGAGCAACTGGTTGGCCCGGCCAATATCAAGTACAAGAAAATCAGTCAAGTGCCGGTGCCGGACAAGATCCTGTTGTTTGCCTGTGCTAATTACATGGTCGTACCGTTCTGGGATCACGAGCGAGTTTACAATGCCAGTGGCCCGCATCCGGCCGGGCAAACGACTAATCCGCCAAACGAGAGATATGCTCGTCACAACTCCGGAAAAAACAACAGGCCCAACAAGCAAAGCAAAGGCGGCAACAACATCACCTTTGCCGATCTCCACTATGAATACAAAAACCAGTATTTCATCGACCGGAACCTCTGGTGGTATGAAAACCACAAACCCATGCCCTAAATTTGACTCGTTGCCCCTTCTGTTAAACTTGCTTTTTTGTTGAACCCAAATACATGAAGCATTCCCTCCAAAACCGTTGCGGAAAACTTTTGACCTACAATTTAAAGAAGGACGAAGAAGGGGTGGAAACCACCGGCTAGGCATAATAATTCATTTTCCCCTTTTGAAATCCTTGACAGAGCCGAAGTCTTAAGGCAGATAATTCGCCAGCGAGTACCAGAATACTAACTTTTTGACCCAAACTTAACATGAAACGTCTAATACAAACAGTATTGGTGAGCAGCTTTTTGGCTGCCAGTTCTGTCACGTACGCCCAGAGCGTAGCACAACCAGGAGATCCGGTTATTGCCTCTTCTGCAAATAGCCCCGGATCCGAGGGTGTTGCAAATGCAATTGATGGAAAGCCCACAAAATACCTGAATTTTGATGGTAGTAACAGTAACCCATCAGGGTTTATTGTTTCCCCGTCTTTGGGCAAAACGCTTGTCACTGGCCTTTCGATGCAGACGGCGAATGACGCGCCGGATCGTGATGTCAAGGTGGTTACACTGGAAGGTTCCAATGATGCTGAGGCGACCGCCTGGGATGCAGGCAACTGGGAGTTAATCGCTCAGATTGATGACATTCCTGCAATTGCTGATCGTTTCACAACACAGACGTTCAGTTTTGAGAATAAAAAGGGTTTCTTGCACTACCGCTGGACGGTCGTCGATACCCAGGGCCCAAGCACTTGCTGTATGCAAATCGCTGAGGTTGGCTTTTTGGGAGGTGTATACTCCGGGCCGTCTGATGTGACACAGCCCGGTGACGCTGTAATCGCCTCTTCGGCAAACAGTCCTGGTTCTGAAGGTGTTGCCAATGCACTTGATGGACAGCCGACCAAGTATTTGAATTTTGACGGCAGCAATAGTAAGCCTTCTGGGTTTGTTGTTACTCCATCACTGGGCATGACCTATGTGACAGGGATGGCATTGCAGTCTGCCAACGATGCCCCGGATCGTGATCCCAAGTCGATTACCCTTGAGGGGTCGAACGACGACGATGTCTCTGCGTACGATTCAGGTAATTGGCAATTGATTACCCAGATTGATGATATCCCTGCTTGGACTGGTCGTTTTCAAACAAAGGAGCTGTTTTTTGACAACGATCGTGCATTCAAGCACTACCGGTGGGTTGTGACGGATACGCAAGGCCCAAGTACTTGCTGCATGCAGATTGCTGAGGTTGAGCTTTTGGGGGCTGTTCCTCCAGCTGACGTCACAAGCCCTGGAGATGCTGTGATTGCCTCGTCTGCCAATAGTCCCGGTTCTGAGGGCGTTGCCAATGCGATCGATGGACAGCCGACCAAGTATTTGAATTTTGACGGTAGTAACAGTAAGCCTTCTGGTTTCGTGGTGACTCCTTCGATTGGTAAGACAGTCATTACAGGCGTACACATGCAATCAGCCAACGATGCACCTGACCGTGATGTAAAAGTTTTAAGGATCGAGGGATCCAATGATGACGAAATTGCAGACTACGATTCTGGAAATTGGCAACTCATCACCGAGATGAATGTTCCTGCTTACACAGGTCGTTTTCAGTCTCAAGTGCTCATGTTTGATAACGTTTGGGCTTTCAAACACTACCGGTGGATAGCTGTTGACACGCAGGGGCCAAGTACTTGCTGTATGCAGATCGCCGAAGTTGAACTACTAGGTGGTAGTGCTCCAAAGGATGTCACATCGCCGGGTGATGCGGTTTATGCGAGTTCAGCAAATAGTCCTGGTTCTGAGGGTGTCGCGAATGCGATTGATGGGCAGCCGACAAAATATTTGAACTTTGACGGTAGTAATAGTAAGCCGTCAGGTTTTGTTGTTACGCCTGGAATTGGCTCAACAACGATTACAGGTATCTCCATGCAGACTGCCAATGATGCGCCGGATCGAGACGTTAAGGTAGTGTTGATAGAGGGAACAAACGATGCCGTATCTGGTTGGGACGACGGCGCTAGCTGGTCAAAGATAACCCAGATTGATGGCATTCCCGCAATTGGTGATCGTTTCACAACGCAGGAATTTTATTTCGGCAACGACAAATCTTACACCAGCTACAGATGGACGGTGGTTGACACGCAAGGGCCGAGTACTTGCTGTATGCAGATTGCTGAAGTGGAGTTTTTAGCGGCAACAACGACAGTTGACTGTGACTTGGCAGCATTCAAACGCCAGCCGGTAGACGTTGTTGTGCTAGATGGTGAACCGGCCACCTTCCTAGTGGAGGTCAATGGCCCTTGGCCACTGCAATGGCACAAGAATGGAGAGCCTATTTCCGGAGCGGTCTCAACCAGTTACACAACTGAAGCGGTTAACGCAGGAAATGCATCTGATAAGTATTCGGTTCAGATCGTGGGATGTGAAATGAGTAGTGAGGTAGTGGCGACCATCCATGATCCGAGCGCGCACCCCGTTAGTATCGGCCTTAACTTTAATGGATCAGGAGCCAATGGTGCCCCAACTGCCTCGCTTCCGACAGATATTGCTGGAGTGCAGCTTCAGGCTTATTGGAATAATGTTGGGAATGCAAGCGGCACCAGTGACGAGGTGTTGCTGAATAGTCTCGGTGAAGAAGCACTGGGTGTTGATGACTATGAGATAACGCTCGACTTTGCATCTGCAGGTAACTGGGGGGCAGGTACGGGTGATGCAAATCCGACCCAGAGGTTGCTCAATGGTCTTATCAGGGCCCGTGGCGACGCGCACATCGAGTTTCAAGAGATTCCCGATGGAAATCATACCCTCATCGTCTATACAGTCGGGATTCCGCTTCAGTTCCAAAACCAGTACTACAAACTTGTTGGGGAAGATGAGGATTCAGATCGAGTGATTTACACTGAGGCGATGAATGCCGATCAATATAATCCCATTCAGAGGTATTTCCGTGGTACCAGCACGGATCCAGCAAACAGAACCCTTTCTAACTATGTTAGGTTTGATAATGTAAAAGCAGTTGATGGGATTGTACGGTTTGAGTGGGGCACATCAACGGTTGGTTTTGACCGTGGTGTTTCAATCAATGCCATTCAATTGATTTTAGATAATCCAGCATTAGAAATTGATGCGCCGTCGGTCACCTCAAATCCTACTCCAACCGTGGCGCAGGAAGGAAGTGCGGCTTCGATGACAGTTGTAGCATCGGGCGAGGGGCTGACCTATCAATGGCTCAAGAACGGCGCAGCCATTCCTGATGGCGGCAAAATTGCCGGTGCAACAACAGACACGCTGGTTGTCAATGGATTATCTGAAGCCGAAGAAGGCTTCTATAGCTTGGCGATTTTCAATGACGCAGGCAGCGTTATTTCCTCAAGAGCCAAACTGTCGATGGTTTCCAGTGGAGCCAAAATATCGGATGACTTGGTTGTTCACCTTAAGTTAGACGAAACCAGCGGAACAACGGCTTCAAACTCGGGTTCGGGTACGGATACGGCGACCATCTATGATGATTACGGTGAGCCCAACGAGGAGCCTGTTGGCGCAGATGGACTCATCGGGAACGCCATACTGATTAACGGCGCTGAAAGTGAGACATACGCTTTCGGTGTATTGGATAATTATCCAAAGATAAAAGACAATGGTACGGTTTCCCTTTGGTTAAACACTCCGGGGATAGATGGTGAATCGGCAGTTGTAATAAGAAACGGATCAGCAATAAATATACAAACTGAAAATCAGTTTCAGATTACTATAACTAATAATATCGACGGCGAACCGGTTTTGGGTTGTCAAATCTCGGCTGGTCCCAACGTAATAAACGTAGTAGACACTGAAGCTCTGGCGTTTGATGAGTGGGTTCATGTTGCCCTGACAGTAGATGGGGGACAGTTGAGGCTCTACAAGAACGGCAAATTAATTGGGGTGACCGATTATTTGGACAGAATTAACGGATCAACCGAGGACTGGTTGGCTATTGGAGCGAACCTCACATTGGTTCAGGAGGAAGGCGAGGAGCCTTATTTTGCTATGGATGAGGCAGACCCACAGGCCTTCTCTGGGTCAATTGATGATTTAGCCTTATGGCACGTTGCAAGAGATGCTGATGAGATTGAGTCGATCTACGAAAAGGGTATTGCTGGATCGGATGTTACAAAGGCATCTGTGACTATTCCGGATTTCGTTGAGCCCGGAGAAATCGTAGAGCCCGATGCGCCGACAATCAGCTTGGTGCGCAATGGAGATGGAACAGTAACAGTAACGTATACCGGCACGTTGCAGTCGGCGGCTACAGCGAACGGCCCGTGGGAAGATGTGGCGGGAGCGACCAGTCCGCTAACTGTAGCTGCGGATGCGCCAGCGACGTTTGCACGGAGCAGGAACTAATTTGGTTGATTAACCAAAAAAGAGAACACACACCAGAGGCCGGGCCAAGTGCCCGGCCTCTTTTTATTTAGTAAGATAGACAGTCGATGTCTGGGCGCGCTCCTTGAGGTTATGGGTCTGGCTGCGAACCGCCTTGGCCGTTATTCGATTTTAGTACCTGCGGGGTTGCATATACTAATCTTGTGGAAACAATGATGGTCGTGTGAATCGGGGGGGGTGATTGAAACCCGTTCCTGATCGCCTTCTCTGTCGTGCCAGTTGACCCACTTGGACGGCTCCGTTTATTTCCGGATGACCTGTTGGGCTTTTCCCTGGATCAGGCTGTTCATCTGTTCCAGTTGCGGAACAATGGACTCCACCTCCTCGGGAAACCAGCGGAAGCCGGCGTCACGGTGGTCGCGGCTGCTGGCGGTTTGTTGACGGTTGCCGTAGAGGAAGGCCCAATTGGTCGGCAGCCAGAACTGTTGCCACAACCTGTTTTTTTGAAGGACAGCCTGGCGCAATTCCTCGGCGGGAACCGGAAATAGTTCGCCGGTCGGCGCAATGCTGATACTGGAATTAAGTCCAAGTTGCGTGGCGATGGCTTTTGCGGCGAGCCATTGGCCGTTCTGCGAAAGCGTAACACCGTCGCGTGTGGCCTCTTGGCCAAGCAGGGTTGTGGTGAGATCGAAAACCGGCAATTTGCGAGCTTGGCCAAGCCGACGGATGGGGGTGGCATATTGCTGGAGGTGGGCGTTACGACCCTCAACATCCAAGCCAA
>JASLKQ010000078.1 GCA_030747505.1 Verrucomicrobiota bacterium
TCGGTGAGAGAAAAATCAGTTTCATGCGTGGAACGATTCTCCGCGGGTTGAAACCCTGCGGCAAGTAAAACCGACTACTGAGAACCAAAGCCGCAATCTTCATTGCAGCCAGTTGATTTCTTTTTCCGGGTGGTTCTCCAGACCATGATCACAATCGTGAAAACCACGACTGCCGGAGCCGCCCATGTTTGCCAATCACTCACGAGATAAAGAAACCTGAGATTTGATAGGTTGCGAAGGCAGCCAGATAGGCAAACCCAGTGAGGTAAACCACTTGGAAGATAGCCCACCGCCAACTGTTGGTCTCACGGCGAGTCACCGCCACGGTGCTGAGACACTGCATAGCAAAAACGTAAAAAACCAATAAGCTCAAACAGGTGCGAATGTTATATGCAGGCTTGCCGTCCTCTCGTGTTTCAGCAGCCATTTTATCGCGGACCGTATCGCCTTCTTCAGTAACATCCTCACCAATGTAAATGATGGACATGGTACTCACAAACACCTCGCGCGCAGCAAAGGAAGCCACCAGCCCGACTCCCATCTTCCAATCATAACCCAAGGGCTCAATCAAGGGCTCAATCGCCTTACCCATTCGTCCGGCAGCACTGTAGGCAAGCGCTTCTCCTTCGTTTTCAGATTCCGCCTTGGGATAGGTCGTCAGCGCCCAAAGCACGATGGACAAACCAAGGATCACAGTGCCGGCATTCCTGATAAAAATTTTACCTCGATCATAAATCTGCAGGCCAATCTCGCGCCAACTGGGTCGCTGATAAGTGGGCAACTCCAAGACTGTCAGCATGGATTCGGTTTTTTTCAGTGTGCGGTTGAAGATCCACGCGAAAAAATACACCCCGAGAATACTCAGGACATAAAGCCCCCACATGACAAGGGCTTTTTGGGTGGAAGTGCCATGGGGCAGCATCAGGGCAATCAGCATCAGGTAAACCGGCAGGCGTGCTGAACAGCTGGTGATGGGCGCCACCAGAATGGTTATCAACCGGTCACGCGCGCTTTCCATCGTGCGCGTGGCCATGATGCCCGGGATCGCGCAGGCGTAGGAACTAAGAACCGGGATAAACGCCTTGCCACTCAGGCCCACCCCCGACATCAGCCGATCCATCATGAAGGAGACGCGGGCTAGGTAACCGGTATTCTCCATGAGGCCGATAAAGAAAAAGAGCATCAGGATTTGCGGCAGGAAAATCGCCACCCCACCCACCCCGCCTATGATGCCTTCAGTGATAAGGCCGCGTAAATCGCCTTCGGCCATGGATGACTTCACCTGTTGCCCCAGCCACCCAAAGGCCCCGTCAATCCAGTCCATCGGGTAACCCGACACACTGAAAATGGTGTAGAACAAACCGGCCAAAATACTCAATAGAATCACCCAGCCCCAAACCGGGTGCACCAGCACCTGATCCCAGCGATCGGTTGGTGTCAGGCGTTCGGTCTGGCTGCGCGCCACCGCGCCCTCCAGCAGTTCATTGATCTTCCGGTAACGCTGCTTTACCGCCCCTTCTCCCTCATCAATGTCCTCCCACTTTGATACCGGCCATTCCTCGCGACTCATCGCAACCTGCAGCTGCTCCATGCCCACACGTTCGTCGGCCTGCATCGGCACCACCGGCACGCCGAGGCGTTCCTCCAGTTTGCCGGCAGCCACGGCGATGCCATGCGCGGCGGCCTCATCAATCTTGTTGAGGACAATGATGATCGGCAAACCCAGCTCCATCACCTGCGTGGCGAGAAAGAGATGACGTTCGGGGTTACTCGCGTCGACAACACAGATGACGCAGTCGGGGCGAGGCGTGTCCGCGCGTTGCCCGAGGAGCACATCACGCGTTACCTGCTCATCAGGGGAATTGGCCTTGAGGCTGTAGGCACCGGGCAGATCAATCACTCGAAAGGAATGCCCGTAACGATCCCGTCCTTCACCCTCCTTTTTTTCAACCGTAACCCCCGGATAATTCGCCACCTTTTGGCGAAGGCCGGTCAACCCATTGAAAAGAGTGGTCTTGCCGGTATTGGGGTTGCCCACCAGAGCAAACAAACGTTCAGAAGCCATTGCGCAATTTATTGGATGAAGATATTGGAGGCATCAGAAACCCGAATGGCCAAACGCGATCCAGCTACTTCAAACTCCATCGGACACCCCAGTGGCGCCAGGCGAATCAATCGAATTGAAGCCCCAGGTAAAAGACCCATTTCCTGCAACCGCATTGACGCTGCCCCAGGCAGGACCATCTCACCCAAGACGGCCGATTCACCAATAGCCAATTGAACGAGAGATTTCCGCTCACTCATCGCAGGAAACACTATTGAAACTCAGTCTCAATTACAATTCTTATCTTGGCTGCGACGAAGTGTGATCATGGTGGAAGTAACATCCTTGAGCGTCCCCACCAACACGTAACAGCGGTAAGAGTAATCACCAACAGGAACACCCGCTGCATTTTTTTCGCGGAACACACAGTTCCATTTCACGACCTTTGCTGCCTTGAAACGGAAGCGACCGTAGCCCGCTTGTTCAAATCCTTTTGAAGGCTGTGCCGGTGACCACACGCCCATCGCGTGTTTTGCATCTGGTGTGGAGAAAATGACCGGATGCGATTGTTCACCCGGGCCGTCACTCAGCGTCAGGAGTTTTTGCGCCTTTAAATCGTACGCGTGAAATTTGGAGAATTCTGGAGGCATGTAACCCGTCACCACCTCAAACTGTGCATAACGATGGTGCTCTCCCTTTGGAATGGTGAATGTTACATCGTAGCCAATGGCATGTGGCAATCCGTGCGCTCCGATGGTCACAGTCTTCTTCAAGTAATAACGGGACAGGGCCGTGGTGTTTTTGGCTGAACGCCCAAAAGACTTCTCACCCGGACGCAACCAGAAAGCCATTTGATTATCGGTACTCAAAACATTGCCCTTCACAGTCAATGCATGCAATACACTCGTGCTCTTCGATCCTGCACCATCAAATCGCGAACCTGCTTCAGTAGGATTGAATGTTTCAGGAATAAACTTTGAGCCCATATCAAAGTTGGCCGCCGATTGCAGCTGCCGACCATGATCGGCACTGTCTATAAATTCGCGACCGTTCCACCTCAGTGAATGAATAGCACCGGCCAATCGGCTGGTTGTGGTGATAACTATTTCTGAAGATCCCGCCTGGGCACGGATTTGCGCGTCCCCGGAAACCGCTGCCTCAAGCGAAGCAACGACAAGAAATACAAACACACCCGCCGCGCGCATTATTTCTCAGCCGCGTAGGCCTTGTACGCCTCGGCGATCCTGGCGTCTTTTTCATCGCCAAGATGAAAGATAACCCGATGACGCAGGGTGATGCTATCGCCCTTCTTGAGGGTAAATCCACCGTCCTTGCCCTGCCTCAGACTTTTGAGTCCAAAGGGGTTGGCCGTGAAGAGGCCGTAGGTGCGAACGTGCCATGGAGTAGGATGGCGAAAACTGGACGGGTGATTCAGAATCGCCACTCCAACAGTCTTGCCATCAACCGGACCGTGGTAATCGACCCACTCTGCACGTTTCCCCCAAGCGTCCCTGTCTGTGACGCCGTGGCTATTGATCAACCTCCCACCTTTCTTGCTATCCACATCCATGGAAGTAGCTACACGAATACTAAAACCCGCATCCTTTTTGTCTCCCAACACACAATCGCCATGCTCAGCGGTAAAAGTAATATTTACGTCAAGAATACGCTGGCCATTCTCCACCCTAAAAACATGCGTCCTTTCATCAGCCAACAGTTTTTTACCTCCGCCGACATAATCATTGCGCGTCACGATTGTTGCCGTTTCACCGCCCTGCACTTTCACAAACTCACGATGTACCGTGCTCCCCAATGAAGTTTTGCGTCCACTGGCCGGTTCATGCCAGGTGTCAAATCCTCCAATCCCCTGATGACCGAACCATAAGGAACGATGATGAGGATGGTCGTGACGCTCGCCTTCGCGTTTCTCCATTGGAAACGCACGGGTCACTTCATTGCCATTGGGCCCAATAACTGGCCACATATAGGGCTTGTTGGACTGATCGGTGACATAACGTGTCAGGAGCTTGCCCTTATAATTAACAGTTACTCCGGATTTGGTTTTCTTCACTCCGAAATCACCAGCTTGGGTTTGAAGGGTGAAACAAAAAAGAGCACCTAAAAGAAAAAATCTGATTAGAGTTTTCATGTATGGGGAAAGCGTGTCTTCGGCAACGAAAGTTCTCAAGCAAGAAACACTCTTAAGGAGTTTTTCCCCCTTCAATAATTCGGCCGGTTTTCTTGTGCTTCCATGTGTAGTTTTTTGGATTAAACTGAAAGGCTTTTTTACTGAGTACTGGCGTAGCCCATTTTTGAGGCACAAATCTGGCGAGACGTTCCTTTACCGAATTAAGAGCAGGATCAGCAGCCCGGTTTCTCCACTCATGAGGGTCCAACTCCCGGTCATAAAGCTCCTCAGTTCCGTCACTATATCTAACCAACCGATATCGGCGATCAACCACTGAAGCATGCCTTTCTTCACTCAAGGTAATGACGGGCTCTTTGCGTGTATAGTTTGGATTCTTCATTAAAGGCACCAAACTCACCCCATCCAGTTCAGGTTTTATGGCAAGACCACAAAGCTCAATCAAAGTGGGGTAAATATCGATCAAGGATACCGGTTCATTCGAAACCTGCCGTGGTTCACCCATGCCCGGCACAACAACTATGAAGGGCACCCGGGTGCAAACCTCCCACAGTGTCCGTTTATGCCAGTGTTCTTTCTCCCCAAAGTGCCAGCCATGATCCGACCACAAAACGATGATGGTGTTTTTTTCATAACCGCTTGCATCCAGTCCTTTAAGCAACTGGCCGATTCGGGCATCGGCATAGGTCACGCTCGCCAGATAATGGGCAACGGCCGGTTTCCATTTTTTTGCAGCTCGCACCTTTTCCAGATCCTGATTTTTTCGCAGGGCCATTTTTTGTCCAGCTGAAGGAACATCATCAAGATCCTTATTGAACACTTCAGGCAGCTGAACCTGTTCCACCGGATAGAGGTCGAGATATTTTCTGGGCACATACCAGGGCAGGTGCGGATGAAAAATACCGCAGGCCAAAAAGAAGGGCTTGGTGTGTTCCTGAGCCAGAAAATCGGTGCAGAATTTTACCGTCTGATAATCATCCATTTCGCTCTCCTCTTTTGGCAGCACTCCCCAATCCACTTCAGGCGAATAAAGTGTGATGCCACTGTAGGGAAACTCCTTTGGAATCGGCTGTCGCTTCGTGTAGGGATATAGAGTGAGATAACGGCCGGTGCTACGAGAGAAGCCGTCATCATTAAACACAAGACGTTGAAACTCATCCCAGATTGCCGGGGGGTTATTGCCGACGGTATGATGAAAAATTTTCCCCGCGCCTACAGCCAAGTAACCGTTATTACGAAAATGCTCCGGCAGGGTCACTAGACTAGGCAGATTAGGTTTCCACCATTGACCATTGTTGTAGATACCTGAACTTGAAGGGAGTAAACCACTCATCACCGCTGCACGGCTCGGGCAACAAACCGGCGCGGCAGTATGCGCATTAAGAAAAGCTGTGCCCCGCGAAGCCAGTTCATCCATGTGAGGGGTATACACTTTCCCTTTGTAGCCTCCCATGAACCCCACCCAGTCACGCAGATCATCAACGGCAATAAAGAGAACATTGGGTTTCCTTGGCGCTGCAATCCCTGCGATCAGGGAGAAACCGAAAATGATGATGCTCAAATATCTACCCATGGTAGCGGATCGTACTGGTTTCAGAAGGTTTTCTCCCAGGCAGCCAAGGAAGCCTTTAGTTTTTTGAGTCGGTCCGGGCGTTCTTTCGCCTGGTTCCTTGATTCACTCAAGTCATCCTTCAGGTTGAACAATTGCCACAACCGGTTCGGTTTTTCCCGAACAATCTTCCAGTTGCCCTGCCGAAGAGCTACGTGGTTGCGGTAATTAAAATAAAATGTTTCGTGAGATGACGTTGCCCCTTCGGTCAAAAGAGGAAGTGGATTCTTGCCATCTAATACAATGTTTTCGGGCAACTTCGCTTTCGCCAGCCTGGCACAGGCCACCATCAAATCGGGTGACCAGAATGGCTCGGCAATGACCGTGCCTGCCTTGATTTTTTCCGGCCAGCGGGCCATGGCACAAACACGCAAGCCCCCTTCCCAGCAGGTTACCCCACCGTGGCGCAACGGATCGTTGATGCCAATATCCAAACCCTCGCGGCCAAGGCGAAAACCACCATTGTCTGACATGAAAAAAACAAATGTGTTGTCGGCAGTCCCCGTCTTCTCCAGCGCACTCAACACGCGCCCGATCGCCTTGTCCATCGCGTATACAACCGCGTCATAACGTTTTTTTGGATTACTTTCCCTGGGCGATAGACCAATCTCCTTAAAAGCCCAGTCAGGGGCCTGCCAGATGTTCGGTTGACCCCGACGCTTGTTGCCAGCGGTTGGGAAATGCGGCGCGTTAAAGGGTAGATAACAAAACCACGGGCGCTTGGCCTTGCTCTGGCGCCGGATGAAATCAATTGCCGCCTCGGCAAAAATATCCGTCGAATATTCACCAGCACGGTGCAACTCCTTGGTGCCCTGATAGAGATCATGTTGGGTGCGATAATTATGATGGTAATAGTCGAGATTGCCCGAGGCATGCCCGATGAATTCATCAAAGCCACGTTCGGTTGGCCGTGAACCCTTGGCAAACCCGATGTTCCACTTGCCAAAACAACCGGTCACATAGGGCACGGGCGCCTTCTTCAAGACGTGCGGGATAAGAATCTCCTTTTGATTCAGGCCCACGCCATAGTTGCCCGCCAAGCCGGGGAGTTGATTGACCAGTCCGTGCCGCTGGGCAATACGTCCGGTCAGGAGGCAGGCGCGTGAAACCGTGCAGGTAGGTGAAGCAGTATAGAAACTTGTCAGCCTGACCCCCTGTGCAGCCAACTGGTCCAGATGTGGGGTCTTGACGGTGGTCTTGGGGTTGTAACTGGGCAGATCGCCGTACCCAAGATTGTCGGCAGTAATGATCAGGATATTAGGCGGTCCGGCGACTGCACTTAAACCCAGTAACAGGCCGACGAGTTGAAGTCCCAGTTGGGATCGTCTAATCATTTTCACCATCAACTTTCGTTGTCGGGTTTTTTATCTTCTGCTGCAGCCACAAAACAACCGCGCCATACACGATAACAAAGGGTCCTTCACCCCACGTCCACCAAGCCGGGAATCCCAATTGCAAATCAATAATGATGGAGGCAACGCCAAAACAGATGCTCGCCCAGGCCGCCAAAGTGATGATGGAGGCATAGACATGGATGTCACGAGCAAGCGCAATATAAAGGACTCCTATCATCACATAAAAAGTCGATAGAGAGCGGGCAAGGTAGTCAACAATCTTAGCATCAGGAAACTCTCCCAAACCAAGCCATTGGTGAATTGCCGCCATCTGGTCATGAGACAGAAAAACCGCGAACACCGCCGAAGCCATAACCACGCCATTGATCTGCAGAATCAATTTCAGGATACGCTCAGGATTGGCCTTCATTCAGAGGAAATTACCTTGGTGCAATCTCAACGAACAGCACTTAATTCAAATGATACAAGCGATAGTTTCCTGCCAGTCGATATTCAAAATCGATCTGGCGACAACCGTGATAAATCGATATCCATATCCGGCTTGTCGGAAATTATTAAATCAGAAACCATTTTGCCGGTAACAGGACCCAGGCTGAGGCCCAGCATAGAGTGACCTGTCGCAATCGTAACATTCTGCAGGCCGGGTACGGGGCCAATACACGGAAGCCCGTCGGGTGTGCAGGGACGCAGACCAGACCACGGTTCAATGCCTTCAAAGTCTGTCGGCTTGAACGCAGGAAAAAATTTGCTGAAGGACTCGATAATACCCTGTATTCGTTTGCGGCTTACTGAAAGATCCGTGCCACAGATTTCCATGGTGCCGCCCACGCGAAGTTTTCCGCCCATGGGCGTGACAGCCACACGGGCTTCCTTAAGCAGCGAACAGAGGCGCGGCAACTCAGCCGGTTTCTTCAGGGTAAGCGAATAGCCTTTTCCTCCCTGCATGGGGATATTTAGGGACAGTTGTTTTGTAAGCTCACCAGACCAGGTGCCCCCGGCAATAATGATGTGTTCGGCATCCAGAAATTCACCCTCTTCTGTTTCAATGGATACAACCCGCCCGTTCTTTCGAACAAATGATTTACATTCGGCATCAAGAAAAACACCGTCGCGAGAACGAATCCCCTCGCGTAGCTTCTCCATAAAAATCAATGGATCCAAATGGCAGTCCTGGTTAAACCACACGCCACCAACCACATCCATTTGAATGTCTGGATCCAATTCATTCACCCGTGCAGCATCACACACTTCTGCCTCAACACCCACTTCCTTGGCCATAACCGCCACCTTGGCTTCCTCCTCCAGCCCCTCCTCGGTTTGGCAGAGCATCATAAGGCCATTCTTAATTAGATCGAAATCCAGTTCTTCAGCCAGCTCCACAAACAGGCGGCGACTTTCAAGACTGATGGTGCTGAGCAGGTGTTTACTATTCTCGACATGCGTCGAATTGGCATGACGGAAGAACTTCCAGCACCAACTCCAAAGTGCCGGATCCAAACGGGGTTTCATGTAAAAAGGACTCTTGGGATTGAGCATCCATTTAAGGCCCTGTCCAATCACGCCTGGCGCAGCCAAGGGAATAAAGTGGCTGGGCACCACCATGCCCGCGTTTTCATCTGAGCAGGCCTCTTTACGTGAGGGGTCACGGTGAAGAATCGTCACTTTTCTGCCAGCCGCACTCAAATACCACCCGCAACAAAGGCCAATCACCCCTCCACCAACAATCACCACATCATGTTTGGAACTGGACACCTTATGACGAAGACACAATACCGTGAGCAAAGGGATCCGATGAATGAACATGCAGTTCTGATTCGGCCGTAATAAAGGCGCGACCTTTAACCGTAGGAATTACTCCACCTTCAGCAGCCTCTTCCACTGAACCTTCAAAAATAGTGCCCAAAATGCCTGCCTGTTTCCATGTCTGCCCCACCTGCAATTTACCTGAAGCGTGCAGGCAGGCGAGTTTGGCACTGGTGCCGGTACCGCAGGCAGAGCGGTCGTATTCCCTTCCCGGGCACAGCACAAAGTTTTTACTATCAGCTTCGTCATCAGTCGGCGCACCAAAGACCTCAATGTGATCAATTTCGCCATTATCGGCACCGGTGATACCTCTGGCATTTAAAGCATCACGTACCGCACAGGTGAAATTGGTAAGCTGGGAGAGGTTGCTGAAGTCGACTTTGATCATGTCGCCGGCCTCAATAAGATAGAACCAGTTACCTCCCCAGGCCACATCCCCGTGCACTCTCCCCCAGCCCGGCACATCCACTGGAACACCTGCAGCATGGCGCCAGCTACGAACATTCTCGACACTTACCCAACCATCTTCAGGTGGCCGGACGGTGACAATACCGGCAGGTGTTTCAATTTTGTTTTCTCCTTCTTTTAACCGTCCCAGATGAGCCAGGGTTACAGTCACCCCAATGGTTCCGTGCAGGCATCCATGAAGATAGCCTGCGTTATTAAAGAAAACGACACCGGTCACACAATCAGACTGTGTCGGCTCAACCAAATAAGCTCCGACCATTGCCTCATGACCTCGAGGCTCGCAGGCAACAGCTGTACGCAACCAATCGTGTTGATCGCGCAAAAAATCCCGCCATACAACCGATCCGGCCAAATCCGACTTCGGCAACCCATCAATCACCACGCGCGTCGGCTCCCCGGCGGTGTGTGAATCAATGACCTTTACTCTCTGAACCTCATCACTCATGAAGACGCAGCGCAGCGTACGAACCGAGCCAACAAAAGAACAGTGCGAACTTGCTCCAATGATTATAGGTCTCTACCATAATCACCAATCCCTGATGGAAATTCGCATCCTCTATTCTATCCTGCATCTCACATGTTTTTTGAGCCTATCAGGGGCGCAACAACCAAATGTGCTCTTTATCGCGCTTGACGATCTCAATGACTGGGTCAATTGCATGGGCGGGCGCAAAGGGGTGCACACGCCCCATCTAGATAAACTCGCTAAACGGGGGATGCTCTTTGCCAACGCGCACTGTGCCGCGCCGGCCTGCAATCCTTCGCGCGTGGCAATCATGACCGGCGTGGCGCCGGCGTCCTCAGGGGTCTACAACAATGGTCAGGATTGGCGCCACAGTCCGCGATTGGAAAAGGCTGTCACCTTGCCGGAGCATTTCCGCGCAGGTGGCTATACTGCTTATGGCGGCGGGAAGATTTTCCATTGCCTTTCGTGGATTACCGGGGGCTACGGCAAACAGCAGAATGAATCTAAGCTGTGGGATCATTACTGGCCCTCGGCCGATTCGCCGATGCCCGACCCCCAATGGCCCAAGAGCGCCCAAGCCAAGCGCGGCACCAATGGGTATCTTTATTCCAAACCGATTGCCATCGGCAAAAGTACAGAAGGGCGACCCCCTCACTTTTTTGATTGGGCACCTGATAGCCAACCCGAAAGCCAAACAGCCGACTACAAGGTCGTGGACTGGGCAGCAGGCGAACTGGCTCGGAAACACTCCAAACCTTTCTTTCACGCCGTTGGCATTTTTCGCCCACACATCCCGTGGTACGCGCCAGAGACATATTTTGATTTATATCCGAAAGATAAAGTGTTCCTTCCCAAAATCCAGAAAGACGATCTACAGGACGTGCCCAGATACGGGCATTATGGAATCCGCAAACAATGGCATAAATGGATTCTGGATAATAACGAGTGGCGGGGTGCTGTGCGCGGGTATCTGGCCTCCATCAGTTTTGCCGATGCACAGGTGGGGCGACTACTGGATGCGCTGGATGCCAGTCCCTATGCAAAAAACACTATCATTGTCTTGTGGTCAGATCACGGGATGCACATCGGAGAAAAGCAACAGTGGGAAAAGTTTACATTGTTTGAGGAAGCCACACGTGTGCCGTTGATAATCATCGCCCCCGGTGTCACCAGGGGCGGCACGGTGTGCAACCGACCGGTAAACCTGATCGATGTCTATCCCACGCTCAATGAACTCTGCGGACTACCTGCACGAAAGGACCTGGATGGCACGAGTCTTGTGCCGCTACTGAAAAACCCGAAGGCCAAATGGGAGCGCCCGACCATCACCACCTGGGGCAAGGGTAATCACGCTGTGCGTAGTGAACGCTACCGCTATATTCGTCACCCCAATGGTGAGGAGCAGCTTTATGATCATAAAATTGACCCGGATGAATTTACCAATCTTGCAGATAAGCCTGAGCTGGCCGGTGTAAAAGTACGGCTCGCCAAGTGGCTACCCAAAACCAATGCCAACCCGGTTCGCAACAAACAATAACTTAATTTAACCAACCATGAAAAAACGACTTCTGATTGCAACGCTACTGATGCTGAGCTTTATACTCGTTGAGGCAGGACCAATCCGTGTGCTGTTTCTTGGCCACCCGGCCAAGCATCATAACTCCAATGAATACTACCCGATGCTCGCCAAAGCGCTGGGCCGGGATGCGATTTATTTTGATTACACCGTCAGCGTCGAGGAAGCACTGGGGGATGCCAAGTACTTGAGCAAATTCGACGTACTGCTGCTGTATGCAAACCACGGGACGATCCAACCGCACCAATGGAAGAACCTGAAAAACTATGTGGAGAATGGCGGCGGGTTTGTGCCGGTACACTGTGCCAGTTGGTGTTTTGGAAATGAACCGGGCTTTGACCAATTGGTAGGCGGACGATTTAAAAGCCATCAGGGAGCCATTTTTAGTGCGCGTGTAACCGATTCCAAACACCCGGCCATCAAGGGAGTGAAGGAGTTTGAGGCATGGGATGAAACCTATTTTCACACCAACCACAATCCTAAGAACCGCACGGTACTGATGGTGCGCGATGCCATGAAGGGTGACCCCCATACCAAGCCGGAGCCCTGGACCTGGGTGCGCACGCAGGGCAAAGGGCGCGTATTTTACACGGCCTCAGGCCACGACGCACGGGTTTGGAACCATGCCGGTTTTCATCAACTGCTTAAAAGCGGCATCCTATGGGCGGCTGGCGAATCAGCACAGGCGCGTTATCAAACATTTCTAGCCAGTCGCGCCCCGCTCAAATACGTCAAACGCGACAATATCCCAAACTACGAAAAACGACCTGAGCCATTGCCTTACCAATTACCTCTCCCAGCGGCCGAGAGCATGAAGTATACCCAGGTGCCAGTAGGTTTCCGTTTGGAACTCTTTGCCGCCGAACCTCAAATTGTGAACCCCATCTACATGCAATGGGATGAACGGGGCCGCCTTTGGGTGGCTGAAAGCGTGGATTACCCCAATGAAATCAAGGACGGTCGCAAGGGCAATGATCGGATCAAGATTCTGGAGGACACTGATGGGGATGGCAAATGTGATTCAGTAAAAATCTTTGCTGACGACCTGAATATTCCCACCTCCTTCACTTTTTCACGGGGCGGCATCATCGTGGCTCACGCTCCGGAATTCATTTTCTTTAAAGATACCAACGGTGATGACAAGGCGGACGTACGGAAAGTCCTCTTCACCGGTTTCGGCGTGGGCGATACCCATGCAGGCCCCAGCAATTTACGTTACGGTTTTGATAACTGGATCTACGGCACTGTCGGCTACTCACGCTTCAATGGCGAAATTAACGGCAAAAGGCACAACTTCGGCATGGGCGTTTTTCGCTTCAAACCCGACGGATCCGATATCGAGTTTCTCCACCAGTTTAATAACAACACCTGGGGAGTCGGCTTTAATGAAGCAGGCGATGTCTTTGGTTCCACGGCCAATAACAACCCCACGTTCTTTGGTGGCCTGCCTGCAACAGTGTACGGAAATGAGCGCGGCAAAAGCGCCAAGATGATTGCCAGTTCCCCGCGTTTTTATCCCATCACCCCCAATATCCGCCAGGTCGATGCCTTCAATGCCTACACCGCCGGTTGTGGTCATGCCTTTGCCACTTCATCAGGCTTCCCGAAAAATTGGCGTGACCGCCGGGCCTTTATCTGTGGGCCCACAGGGAACCTATTGGGCATGTACGATGTGCAAACCAAGGATTCAGGTTACGAAGCCATCAATGCCTTCAGCTTTGTTGCCAGCGCTGATGAATGGTTTAGCCCGATTGTTGCCGAGGTGGGCCCGGACGGAAACATGTGGGTGGCTGACTGGTACAACTTCATTATCCAGCACAACCCCACACCCAATAAAGACCGAGCGGGTTACGATGCGAAGAATGGCCGGGGCAATGCTCATATCAACCCCAACCGGGACCGCCAGCACGGGCGTATTTACCGGGTTGTGTATGAAAATCATAACTCCAAAGCTCCCAAGCTGGATACCACCAAGCATCTTCATGCCAAAGATCTGGTTAAAGCCTTAAGTCACGACAACCTTTTCTGGCGGCAAACCGCCCAACGGCTCCTCGTGGACAACAAACGGACTGATGCGATTGACGCCCTTAAAACCCTCACCACCAAGGGCGGCCATGGAGCCATCCACGCTCTCTGGACCTTGAAAGGACTCAATGCACTGGATCAGAAAACCCATACTGCAGCCTTAATTAATCCCTCGGCTGAACTGCGCCGTAATGCGTTGCGGGCACTGGATACCGGCAAGACCGATGCCACCATGCTGTATGATAGCGCTACTTTGGCTGATAAGAATCTTCAGGTGCGACTGGTCGCCTTTACCAAACTGGCATCGCTTCCCAAGAGTGATGATCACAAAAAGACTGCCTCGCTGCTGATGAAGCTGCCCGAGAACGCCAAGGATGAATGGCTGCGAGCAGCCTTGCAGGCGACTGGAGCAGCTGAACTCAACATTGTGGGATACAAACGCGGGCCCAATCTGCTGCCCAATTCTTCCTTTGAGGAAGTCGGCGGCAATCAGCTGCCGGTTAATTGGACTCCCCGCACCTACAGTCGTCGCAACCCCGACCTCAAACATGCGATTGAAACCCGCAAGGAATTTGTTAAGAGCGGGAAGAACTCCCTACGCATCAGTGCCGACACCCGGCACGACTCCAGCCTGTTC
>JASLKQ010000079.1 GCA_030747505.1 Verrucomicrobiota bacterium
AGATGCTCACGTTCTTGTGCCTTCAAAAACTGAAGGCCTAAAGATTGCCGTATATGATGCGGGTGGAGTGGGGGGCAGTGGTCCGCGCAATTTGGATAAGGTTTTTGCAGATAATAAAGCCATCCTTAGGCGCGTGGGGGCAATTGATATCAGAGCCGGCATTCTGGATCAGTTTGATTTGGTGATTTTCCCCGGAGGCAGCGGCAGTAAACAGGCGGCGGCACTTGAGTTGGAAGGTCGTGAGGTGGTGAAAAAGTATATTAACCAAGGCGGTGGGTTTGTTGGGATATGCGCGGGAGCTTATTTGGCGGCTTCCAATTACAAGTGGTCTTTGGGTATCAGTAATCATAAGACTTTTTGTAAATCGATTGATTTACCGGAGATTGGGCGCAAGAGTATGTGGTACCGGGGAGCTTCAGCTCCGGTGAAGATGGAGTTGACCGAGGAAGGCAGGAAAATACTGGGTGATGCAAAGGGGGTCTTTGATGTGCGCTATCACAATGGGCCGATTATGTCTGCTATGGACAAGAAAGGGTTGGGAGCTTTTCGTAGTTTGGCAACCTTTCGTAGTGAGGTCTCAAGATACAAGCCGCAGGAAGGTACGATGGTCAACACACCAGCGATTATCGTGGGTGAGTTTGGTAAAGGACGGGTGCTTTGCATCAGTCCTCATCCTGAATCGACCCCCGATTTGTACAAGCTGGTACAAAACGCGGTTCGCTGGACAGTCCCCAGGGAGTGAATTATTTTGGTATTCGCATGAGGTTAGTCATAACCAGTTTGGCGGTTGTTTTTTTGACGGGAGTTGCTTTTTCCGAGAATCCTTCAGCCAAGCGAGTTCTTGCAGGGTATGAGGCACTGCGTCCTTCGGCCAAGGATTTGGCAATGTACCGGCTGGATTGGGCCGAGTCACTGGATGTAGCTTTAAAACGGGCGATCAGAGAGAACCGCCCGATTTGTCTGGTCATCATTTTTGCCAAGTACGGCGACATGGCCTCGGGCCACTGCTGAGCGACAGCCACGCAGGTCCGTGGGGCCTCGTTTATTGACCCGGCAGTGATTGAGCAACTGCGACCCTATATTGTTACCGCCTGGCACGGGCACCGTAATGATGCGAATGTTCCGGAGGCAGTGCGGACGGTGTGGAACTGGAAGTTTCAGGGGCAACGTAATTCCGGACGGGTTCGGCAAAGCAATGTTGATATTGCTTTAATTAACCCGAAAGGGCAGGTGATACATGCCTTTGACGGATTCCACCCCAGTACTCCAGAGAGTGAAACGCTTGGCCAATACACTGCGCGTGAACTCCTGAAGGCTAGACCCAAGCTTGGACGGTTTAATGGACCGCGTGGAAAACGGCCATTGATTCTGCCTGGGCTGGAAGAAGGAGAGCGCGGTATCCGTGTGTTTGTACGCCTCTGGGAAGATCGAATGGTTGCTTATCGTGCTCCGGTGGTGGAAGTGGTGCCGCAACAGGCAGTTGACTGGAAACCACTTGCCTGGCCAGCCAAAGAACGGGTTGTGCAGGCCTCTGCGCTCAAGCCGTGGCTTTCGCAGATCTATCCACCGGGAGTAATGGAACGCACCAATCCACAAACCAAATTTGTCTATGCCATTAAGTCCACCGAGGGCGAACTGAAGCTGAGGTCCATCAAATCTGGTGGCAATAATCGGCAGGCTATCCTCAGTGGCGTGGTGAGCCTGACCGATGAGGGCCCGAATGATTTCAACTATCAGGGGCGTATTGAAGTCCTCTTAACCTATGAGCAAGGGAAGAGTGCGCCTCGCACTCTGCGCGGTTATTTTGATGGCCTCTATCCACGCTGGGATCCAAGGCACAAGGAAACACGTTGGCTATCACTTCAAGCTGCCTTCGAGTCGTTGCCTGAATAGGCAGGGAGAAATTCACATCACTTCAGGAAGCGGTTTGTAGCCTTGGTCGACGAGATAGCGTGGGCGGCCCTGCAGGTCGGGCACGGTGGCTGTCTCGGTATCAAGCCCGAGGTTATGGTAGAGGGTGGCAAACACTTCCTGAAAATGGACCGGGCGATCCAGAGCCTCGCCGCCATCCTTGGTGGTGCTTCCGATTACCTGTCCAGTGCGCATGCCGCCCCCGGCAAGCAGGGCGCTGGACACACGGGGCCAGTGGTCGCGTCCTCCTTTCTTGTTGATACGCGGTGTGCGGCCGAATTCACCCCAGGCAATGACGGTGACATCCTGATCCAATCCACGGTTGTGCAGGTCCTCGACGAGTGAGGCCATCGCGCGATCGAAGTCAGGCAGATTTTCACGGCCGAGCTCGAAATTGTTGTCATGCCAATCCCAGAAACTGTAGCTGAGGGTGACGCAACGCACGCCAGCTTCCACGAGCCGTCGCGCGAGAAGAAACTGCTCGTTCAGGCGCGGCGCACCATCCCCCTGATGTTTACCGGTTCCCTTGCCGTACCGTTCCCGCACCTTGGGGTTTTCCTTGTCCAAATCCAGCGCTTCAGAGAGCTGGCTGCTGGTGAGTATGCCGAAGGCCTGTTGCGTAAAGGCATCGAATCCCTCTATTACCCTGCTGTTGTCCGCATCCCGTCGAAACTGGTCGAAACGGTGTAGGAGCTTTCCGCGGTCATCCAATCGATCAAGTGTGATGCCGTTGAGAGTAAGGTCCTCCTTGCCCTCGTCCATCGGCTTGAAGGGCGCATGCGCACTGCCCAGAAACCCGGGCTTGCCGTTGTTATATGGCCGATGCTGCATGCGGGGCGACAGGGCGACAAAAGGAGGAATGCCGGGGCCGGTGCTGCCGTGCAACTCGCTGAGGGAAGAGCCCATCTCCGGCCAACCGCCTGTAGGCTGACGTTCATTGAGGCGGCCGGTAAGGCACTGGAAGGATTCATGCCGATCCTTGGCTCCGACAATGGACCGGATGGGGATCAACTTGTCCATGTTGCGCGCCAGACGCGGCAGCAGTTCGCAAATTTCAATACCGGGTACACGGGTCTTGATGGGGTTGAATTCACCGCGAATCTCGCGCACCGACTCCATCTTCAGATCATACATGTCCTGATGGGCAGGCCCTCCCGGCATGTAAATCATGATCACTGCCTTGTGCCCCAGTCCGCCACTTTTAGCGGGCTTGGGCGCGGCATTCTCAGCAGCCAGAATTTGTGGCAGTGACAAGCCGCCCATCGCCAGCCCGCCCACCTGCAAAAAGGAACGCCGCGAAAGCCCGTCACAAAAACGTGCCCCCCTCTGATTGCTGAGGAAGTTCAGCATCGCGTCATTGTATCAGAAAATGAGCTGCTCGCAAGTGCGTGTTCCAGAGATGTAATCCGAGGTAAGTCGCTACTTCAAAGTTCTTGCAAACAAATTTTGCGTGATTTTTTGTACGCGCGGGTCAGGGCCATGAGGGCGGGAGTAGTGGCTCCAGGGAAGGATGTGTCCTGGAGGGCTGGAGAGACCTTGAGGCCACCAGATGGTGGCGGCATTGAAGATGATGTTCTTTTTCGGTCCGGGATAAATCGTGGCGGTCCAGTGGGCGGGCTGGGTGCCGCCGCGCCAGACGGTGCCTTCGGCGACCACCTCCAGACCCGGTTTCCCGGCGGGTGCACCGTGGTGTTCCCAGCCGACAAGGCCTGGGATTGACTCGCCATTTTTCATGCCGGTACCCTCGTAGATCCAGTGGTCTGGTTTGGTGCAGGTCCAGTCGCCTCCGCCATTGAAGGGAACGATGCTGCGTGCACCAATGATATCGCTTTCGTCGGGGCCGCGCCGGCGCCACTCCTTGGTGAAGACGCCGATGGCGTCGTTGATTTCCTTGTCGGTAAGGCCGCTAAAGATGCCATCTCTAGTAATGACTCTTTTATCACGGCTGAATGGGCTGACGGCGAAGACAGAATTCCCGCACAACCACATCACGTGGGTGCCCTCGCCAATGGCCTTCTTGAGGGCGTGGTATTGGCGCACATCCCAATATTCGTCGTGGCCGATGCTGAGAAAGGTTTTGCAGCGGGTGATTTGTTTGGCGTCCAGACAATCGCTATTGGAACAGTAGGTGACATTGTAGCCGTGCTTTTCCATCCAGTAGGCCAAAGGATATTCCCAGAGGAGAAACTCGCCCGAGCCAACCGAGAGCGGGTGCTCGAAAATCTGCGCGTACTTCGCGTAAGGTCGATCAAAGCTGACGGACACATCCACCGCGTGCGCGCCGCGCGGGTCGGTATAGAGCGAGTAGTTATCCGGCCATTTGTTGTACGCCTGCCAGGTATTGTCGCTGCATTGAAAAAGGAAATCAGCCGGCCGCTCATCGCGCACGATGAAGATGACATAGCTTTGCCAGTAGGGTTTGTTGCGCTTCTCCGGTACGGTGGTGAGCCGCCCGAGATAAACACCACTTGGCCAGTCAGACGGGATCTTTATTGTGGTGGCCGGTTCCCACTGGCACTGGCGCAGGCGATTTTTACTGGTGGGTGGCTTGGGTTGCGGCTTGCCCATTAACGGACCCAGTGAGGTCATGAGCCGTGCTCCCCGGCCGCCGTAATAACCCATGCGGAAAATTTCCAAAGTGAACCGAGAAGCGGGATTCGTGCTCACCATCACGTCAATACTTTCGCCCGCCTTCACTGATTGCCGTGAGCAGTAGCCCTCAATAGCCGGAGTGTTGTAACCATTGGGTCGCACGCGAGTGAGTTGCCAGTCGCGCGTGCCGGGCCGGGCGTTCTCTCTATTAATGAGATCAGATTGGGTTGAAGGTGCGGCTTTGGCGACGCTGGCAGCAGCAAATGCGGTGGCGGAGGTCTTGAGGAAATCACGGCGGGATGCACTCATCTCTCAAGCGTATGAGATTCCCCTTGGCTCACAAGCGTATTTTGACATGCTGCGGGGCCAATGAAGTCGGCACTGACCGCCATTCCGATATCTGCTGCACAACCGCGCCCGTGGTGGTTGTGGCCCAATCTGCTCAGCCTGGATGCACCGTTAATTGCGCTGGTGTGGCAGGAGGGGTTTGCCCGGTCGTTGGGTGTTGAATTGGATTGGACACACCGGGCTCTTCTTGGGTTATGTGCGTGGCTTGCCTATTGTGGAGACCGGATATTGGACGGTCGACGTCTGAAGAAGCCGGTGGAGTCGGTCCGTCATGAGTTTTGCCGGGTTCATTACCGGCCCCTATTTATTGCTTGGGGAGTGGGTCTTCTGGTGGCCATCTATCTGGCCCTGCAGTTGTCATCCGCAGAATTATTTGGGGGTCTGGTTTTGCTGTCATCGGTCTTGATCTATTTTGGACTGCATCACCACCCTGCTACCCGCAAAAGGGTCGGGTGTATAAAGGAATGCATGGCGGGAACCGGTTTTGCTGCGGGTACTTTATTCTTTGTTCTAATGCAGGCTGAGGTTTCGGCTGGCCTGATAATTCTATGTATTGCATGGGCCGGGTTGTGTTCAGTTAATTGCCTGATGATCGCCGGATGGGACAGGGACCTTGACAAGAGGATGGATCAACCTTCCATGGCGCTGATGTGGCACGGGATGGAGACAAGGATTCCCTGGATTGTTATTGCGATGATGGGGGGTACACTGGGGGCTGTTTGGCTGGATCAACGCTGGTTGATGTTGAGTGCTGCTTTGTGGTTGAGTGGTGTGGGATTGATTCAGCTTTGTCTCCGGCGCTCAAGTTGTTCTCCAACGTTGGCTCGTGTGCTGACTGATGTGGTTTTATCAAGCCCCTTGATTTTCCTTGTCTAAAGGCCCGAACAATTTCAACTCACTGGCCCGACCATATTGGTGGCTAGAGTACGGGGTTTTTGGAAGAGCCCTTGAAAGATGTCGATTTAACCTGATGGACCATTTGGCCGATTCACAGCGAGTGCTTACCATTGGAGAAGGAGATGGGCGTTTTGTTGCGGAATTGGTGAGGCGGTTTCCTCATATAGAAGTAGATTGTCTGGAAGGTAGCTCGGCAATGATCGCCCGTGCCCGAGCGCGTTTGCCTTCGGCTGCAAAGGTTAATTTTTATCACGTGGATGCGTTGAATTGGGAATATCCTGTTGAGATATATGATGCAGTGGTGACCTGTTTTTTTCTGGATTGTTTTAGTGATAAAACACTTCGGGAATGGCTGCCGAGGTCCATCAATTGTTCAAAGCCAGCCGGCAAATGGATGGTTGCTGAATTCAGGGAGGGTGTTGGTGGAATGGAACGCCTAAGGAGTCGGTTTTGGTTGAGGGTGATGTACCTTTTTTTTAATTGGACCACCGGTCTAGAGGCAAAACAGTTGCCCAACTGGCAAGGTTTGCTTGATGAGTTGGGATACGGTTGTTTTGAGAAATCAGAAACCTCCAACGCGATGATTTACTCGAGTGTTTGGCAGCGATGGGAAAATGCTCGCAAAACAGACGGTTTTAATCCATAAATCCTCTAGTGGACGCGGAGATTCGGAACGCGCAGGGCGAAAAGTTAGACTATTGCTTTCACGCTGCAGCAGGTGAAAGTCCCTTTACGGTAATTATTGGCCATGGTGTGACTGCCAATAAGGACCGTCCCTTTGTTGTGGCATTGGCCAATGGCTTGGCAATGGCAGGTGTTCCAGCTTTGAGATTTTCTTTTTCTGGTAATGGTGATTCAGAAGGGCGATTTGAAGATTGTTGCATAACCAAGGAAGTGGAGGATTTGGGGGCGGTCATAGATGCAGTTCATGGACAGGGTCGACGAATCGCGTATATCGGACATAGCATGGGGGGTGCGGTTGGAGTAAAGCGTGCGGTCATCGATGAACGGATTGAAGTCCTTGTTTCCTTGGCCGGCATGGTGCATACCAAAAAATTTGCCGCGGTGGAGTTTGGAGAGGAAACCCCTGGAGAGGGTTGCATGTGGGGCAAGGAGGATTGTCCACTTTCTCAATCCTTTGTTGATGACATGAATTCAATCGACACTGTGTTGAATTTGGGGAGTGAGGTAAAAGTTCCATGGTTGTTGGTGCACGGAACGGCTGATGATGTGGTGCCGATTGAGGAGTCCCGCGCGATATATGAACTTGCCAATGAACCCAGAGAACTGGTCGAGATTCACAATTGCGATCACGTTTTTGATCCGGAAACCGATGCGGATTCCCTGCCTCTGATGGTGCAGTCCGTTAGCGCATGGCTGATGCCCAAGACCATGCCGAATATTGTCTTTCCCAATTCATCCGCAGCTTCTGAGGGATAGGTCCGGTGGTAAGTTTTTCTCATTTATTGTAATATTGGCATATGGTATGCGTTAGTGCGCGTAATGTGTGTGAGTGATCTATGAAAAATCACCAAAACTTGGTTTAATTGAGTGAAAATTACGCCGCTAAGGAGTGAGATTCACGCAGAAGAGCCAAAAACCCGACATATCAGGAGAAAAAATCATGAAATCGATAAAAGATGTTCGAAAGCTGGTACCTACTTTTAAGGCTGGCTTTACCCTTATTGAGCTCTTGGTGGTTATTGCCATTATTGGCATTTTAGCCAGCATGTTGCTCCCTGCACTGGCAAAGGCCAAAGCTAAAGCGAATCGTATGAAATGCAGCGGTAAGCTTGGGCAATTGGCAAAGGCTTATGAAAATTATTCAACAAGCGCCGATGGATACTACCATTTGGATGATCCAGAGCTTGCTGTTCGCAACAACAACCTCTTGAAGGCCAAAGGCTGGCGTGACTGGCAGAATCCCTACCAAATTTGCGGTTGGTTCCGTGGGTTTGAGTATGTGGATGCCTTGGGGACCAGTGCGGCTTTGAGTTCCCCTTCTGATGCTGCTGCAACATCCAATAATAAGCGCCGTGCCTTTGGGACCGGCGAGCATGATCTCAAGCTTTACGGCTGGGAACAGTATCGGGGCACCGGTTCTGGTTCACACGGATCTTGGATTGATCCAAACCGTCTGAGCTACGCCATGTGTCAGGGTGCTGACGCGCTGAAAGGTGAGACAATCCTTGCTTCAACCCGCAATATGGCAACCACTCCTGGAGTGAATACCACGGAGTATCTGCGCAAGTTCGGCCACGGTGATGGCTGGGGCGGTGGCTGGCGCTATGGTGGTACCGAAATGTACGGTAACGACTGGCGTGGTGAAGCGGTTTTGGCCGTAAACAAAGCTAAGTTCGATAGCTATGCCGACCACAAGGATGAAGGTTTTGATTCAACCACTCTGGTTGATCCTCATTTTTATGGGAATAGCGAGTCCAAGGACTATGCAATGAGTGGTTTGAAGGCTGGAGAAGGCAACATTGTTTTGTCCGATGGTTCTGCCAGCATGGTCGTGGGTGATCCGGATTATTCAGCAATTGCAGTGAAACATGCTGAGTGTTTCAAGGGAGGCGGTCACCAGTTGAGGCAAAATAATGGTGGCCCGAACCTTGTGTTCATCCGCCCCTCTCAGGCCGGTAACCGCTGGAATTAAGATTATAGGTTATCAAAAGGGCGCCACATTTGTGGCGCCCTTTTTACTGTTTATGCTGATTGAGAGGGATGGACGTTATATATTTACAAAAAAGCCCTCCTTTGTGAAAAGGAGGGCATGAATATCAAGAGATGGGATCGTTATTCCCTGGGTTTGCCGGGAGTGCTTCCTCTGGAGTTGGATTCCTCACTGGAAGGATCTCCCGCTTCAGGATCGGCTTCTGCCTGCCCGCTCTCGGCTTCATCTGCTGCAGTGGGCTCAGTGGCGGGTTTTTCTCCACAGCCAATGCTTAGAAAAGCAGCCATGGCAACGGTCATCGAAATAGTGATAATAGTTTTTTTCATTACAGGTTGAGTTACTGTTATATTTCTTGAGTAACAGGTTCTTTAGCGTAATGCTCAGTGCCGTTCCACGCCAGAAAAAAGTCACAAATCCAATGGGTAATTATAGATTTTTTTTCTCTAGAGTGGTCGTTTTGACCAGCCTTCTGATTATATGTGCATGTGGTAAAAAGGAGCCTACTGCGTCGAACTCGGCTGCTAATGAAATTACGTCTCTTGATTTGGCCCGGCAACCCGATGGGCGTTTTATGCTTAAATCTACGGGGCAACTCTTTACCGGGGTTCAAAAGGAAAGCTGGCCTGATGCGACTCCGAAAATTGAGTTCAGTTATAAGGACGGTTGGCGGGCGGGTCGCTGTCGTGCATGGCATGAGAATGGTCGGTTGGGCATGGAGGGTAATTGGCGGGCTGGTCATCCCGTTGGAGTGGTTAAGGAATGGTCTCCAGACGGATTGCTCATGCGCACGATGGAATATCGTGATGGGAAAAAAATCAGTGATGTAACCGGGCCTTCGCCTGAGACGCAGGCGCAGATTGACAGAAAACTCAAGGAGCGGGAGGTGCTTGATGGGCAGGAATGGAAGGCAGAGGTGGATGCGCAGGATTATGAACGCACTTTTGTTCGTTTATGGGATCGACTGCGTGAAACAAAAAATGACTGGGCAGTGTGGGAGGAGTTTCCTTTTGATGAAATCGCTATTCCGGCTCTCAAGGACGGGGTTGGAAGAAAGCATCAAATGGAAGTTAAGGAAACTATTTGGCCGAATAACTCGACGCAGTCCCATGAATTTTCTCAATGGAAGGAACAGCTGCACCAATGGGCGAAATCTTATTCGATAAAGGAAACCGAGTGGCATCAGCAGGAATTTGATGCTGATGAAAGCGGGAAAAGGTCGCTCTTTAAGTTTACGATTCATGCGGTGTCCTTGGAAGGTGCCAATAGATATATTCTCCGGGGTGCACTCAGGGTGTATTGGTCCGACAACAAGGATTCTGGTGGACGTTGGTTGCCCGGCAAATTGGAAGTGGAGAGTTTGAAGGGCTTTCAAAGGGAAGGGATTGTCCCTTTTGAGAGCGTTGGTGAATTAAAGGTGCGTCGGGATAATCCCCAGTTTACGAGGGAACGCATTCCAGACAGCGTCGACCCTTCGCCCTTGTTGGTTCGAGATTTAAATGGCGATCAATTGCCCGAAATCATTCCCACCGGATCCAACCTGATTTATTGGAATCAAGGAGCGATGAAATTCAAGCCTGAGCCCATGCTGAGTGGTGGTCGCGGTCAGTTTCCTGATGCAGCGGCAATTGCTGATTTCACCAATGACGGATTGCCCGATTTATTGACCTTTGGCCCTGATGAGAAACCCATGGTTTTCCCAGGTGCCAAAACGGGGAAATTTGGAGTGCCTCCCATTGTCAGCTTGACCGGTTTGCAAACAAATTTAAGTGATCCTTCTGCGGTTGCGGTGGGGGATGTGGATGGGGATGGAGACATCGATGCTTTTGTGCCTCAGTATTTAAATCCCTATGCTGCCGGTCGTGCGCCCACCCCCTATTATGATGCGCTTGATGGGTTGCCGGCATATCTGCTTATCAATGATGGAACCGGTAAATTTACTGATGGGACTGTTGCTTCCAATTTAACCAAAAAGCGGAATCGCAGGACCTATAGTTCCTCCTTTATCGATCTGGATCATGATAGGGATTTGGACCTTGTTGTCGTCAGCGATTTTTCCGGTTTGGATCTTTACCTTAATGACGGAACCGGGAAGTTCACCGATATTACCGATCGTTTGGGTGATGATCATTATTCATTTGGGATGAGTCATGCCTTTGCCGATTATAATCAGGATGGCTTGATGGATATATACATGGTGGGAATGGGGTCCACCACGGCTCGTCGCTTGGAGCATTTGAACTTGGGCCGAAAAGGCTTTGAACCCGTTCAGGCGGCACGAATGAAGATGGGTTATGGAAACCGGCTTCTGTTGGGGGACGGGAAGGGTGGGTTCAAGCAGGCTCAATACAATGATTCTCTGGCTCGTACCGGTTGGGCCTGGGGTTGTACTCCCTGGGACTTTGATAATGATGGAGACCGCGATCTCTATATTGCCAATGGCCATATCAGCGGTACCTCGGCCAAGGATTACTGCACCAAGTTTTGGCGGCACGATATTTACACCCCCAAGATCAAGACCCAAAGCGTCGTGATGGCCGGAGTGTTCAAGGAATGTCAGACTGACTTGGGCAAGACCGAATCATGGAACGGGTTTGAGCATAATGTATTATATCTCAATGAAGGAGAGGGGCTCTACACCAATATCTCCTTCCTGATGGGTTTATCCAATGAAGCCGATTGTCGGTCAGTTGTTTCAGCGGATCTGGATCTGGATGGCAGGCCGGATTTACTGGTAGTGGAGAAGGAGCCGGGGGAAGAACGTACCCGAGATGGCCAAATTCGTGTGATCCGTAACAAAATAACCACCGAAAATGATTGGATTGGTATTCACCTTAAAGGGGCGGCAGGTAAACCCATTTGGGGGGCGACAGTGACGGTCAAACAGAGTGCTCATGCGCAGTCTTTGCCTGTGGTTACCGGTGATTCATGGAAGGCGCAGCACCCAGCTACAGTCCATTTCGGTTTGGGAAGGAAGGGCCCGGTTGAGGTGCTAACAGTAGACTGGCCCGATGGATCTGTTACCCAACTCAAAGCACCTTCTTTGAATTCATATCATATAATTGAGGCAGGTAAATGAACCGTGGATTGGTATTTATCCTGTTTGGCTTGGCATTTGGTTGCAATAAGCCGGTTGAATCTCCTGTATCTTCCTCTGCAAAGCGAGCCTTCCCGAGATTGGTCCGTTCAGGTGCACAGGTAAGTCTGCAGGGTGATTTGGTTTACGATAAATCCACTGGAAAGTTGTTTAGCGGTTTGTTGCGCGATATCTCCGCTTCAGGAAGTCCCAAGGCGGAAATTCATTTCAAGAACGGGCGGCGCCATGGCAGAAGTGTCGAATGGTACCTTGATGGATCAAAATCTCTGGAGGGTCAATGGAGTGAGGGGATGCCTAAAGGTAAGGTTACTGAATGGTCTGCTGATGGTTTGTTGCGAAAGGAAACAACCTACGGAAAGAATGGCCAGGTGGTCAAAATCGAAACCATGCCTACTGAACGATTGCAGGGAAGAGTGGCCGCGGCAGTTGCAGAGAGGGGGGAAATGGATCGAACCGTTTGGAGAGGGGAAATTCAGGCGCAGGAATATGAGGCAACTTTTGTCGGTTTGTGGGATCAACTGCGCGAAGCTGTAAACCCCTGGAAAGTGATCAAGAGTTTTACCTTTGGGGAAATCCGTTATGCAGATTTCGGCTCAGCTCAGAAACTAAGCTGGAAGATTGAACAGAGTCAGACTGCGGGGGCACTTAAGGCGGTGGAATGGAATGAGTGGCTGGAGAGGGTGGAGCAATGGGAAAAGTCAGGTTGGTTGCTTGAGGAATCGGAATGGCATCAGGAGTCATTTCAACCGAATCCAGATGGCAGGCCCCGGTCGGTATTCAAGGCGGTGGTTCATTTACATCATCCCGGGTCGGATCGGCGGACTATTATTAGGGGTAAATTCGTAGTCTTGTGGGGGGCAAAGCTCAAGCCTGCTGAGATTGTCGTGGAGCAGATGAACCAGTTAAGTCGTGAGGGGGGACTTCTTTTCAACAAAAAAAAGACTTTCGATTTAACGGTTGATGACCCCACCCAGAGGAGCTTCGTGATCAATCAGGTCCCAGTATTTTTCCTGCTCCATTGGTGGTGCAGGATTTAAACGGGGACGCGCTTCCGGAAATCATTCTTGCAGGCAGTGGTTTGCTTTACTGGAACCGTGGGGGGTTTCAGTTTGAGAAATCACAGCTTATTCCGGGTCGCCCTCGGCGTTTTAAGGCAGGTGTTCTGGGGGATTTCGATGGAGATAAACAAGTTGACTGGTTTTCCATTGGGGCTGATGGAGCGCCGGTTGTTTTCCCGGGCAGCAAAGAGGGTCGTGGGTTTTTGTCTCGCCCGATTGCCTCCCCTGAACCTCGATTTGCGTTTCCTCAATGTGTGGGAAGTGGTGATGTGGATGGAGATGGGGATTTGGATGTATTTGTGGCTCAATACAAAACTCCTTATGGGGGAGGGCAGATGCCTACGCCTTATTATGATGCCAATGATGGATTTCCGGCTGCACTTCTCATCAATGATGGGCACGGTAAATTTACTGATGGAACCTTGCCTGCCGGATTGAAGGCAAAGCGGTATCGTCGCACCTACAGTGCCTCCTTTGTGGATTGGGACAGGGACCATGATTTGGATTTGCTTGTAGTTAATGATTTTGCCGGCATCGATCTATATTTGAATGATGGCAAGGGCAAATTTACTGACATTACAAGTCATCTTGGCAAGGAGCGCTACAGCTTTGGCATGAGTCATGCCTTGGCTGATTTCAACGGGGACGGGTTCCTGGATATTTACATGTTAGGCATGGGTTCAACAACCGCTCGTCGTCTCGCCGGTTTGGGCCTGGGTACAAAGGGATTTGAGCATTTGGATGCTGCTCCTGATATGGGTTATGGCAATCGGCTTTTGCTGGGAAATGCGAAGGGGCATTTCAGGCAGGCTCCCTATAATAATAAGTTAGCACGTACTGGATGGTCTTGGGGGTGTACTCCCTGGGATTTTGACAATGATGGGGACCGGGATATTTATGTAGCCAATGGAATGCTGAGCGCACGTTCAGCCCGGGATTACTGCACGACTTTTTGGCGTCATGATATTCGGGATGGTGCCTCCAAGGAAACCCTGTTGATGCAGGAGGTGTACAACCAGTGCATGAAGGGTTTGGGCAAGGATATTTCCTGGAATGGTTACGAGCATAATGCTTTGCTATTAAACGAGGGAGAAGGTGATTATCAGAATATCGGTTACCTGATGGGTGTTGGTTTCGAGTTTGACTGTCGCTCGGTTGTGGGGGCGGATTTGGATTTGGATGGGCATACCGATTTATTGATTGTCCAAATGGACCAGTTAACCAATCGGCATAAAACCGGGAGGGCTGAGCATTATCTGCATTTGGTGCAGAATAACATGAATAGGGGAGGAAACTGGATTGGATTGCACATGGATCCGGGAACGAATCCGGTGGGGGCTCTGGTTACAGTTCGTGCCGGTGGTAAAACGCAAACGATGCCTGTAGTTACAGGAGATTCCTATAGTGCGCAACATCCCTTCTCTATTCATTT
>JASLKQ010000007.1 GCA_030747505.1 Verrucomicrobiota bacterium
GGAAGAAATAAACGAGGGCTTCGACCGGCTTCACAAAGGCGAAGTGGCACGACAGGTAATTTTGTTTTAGGCTCGAACCTGTAACCCTCACCCTGTCGAGGTGACGCTCTATCATTAAACCATCGTGTTCTTTAAGGCCCCAATTCCCTCAATATTGGCCTCAACCTGATCGCCCGCTTTTAAGTGAACACCCTTGGCATGCCCTACTCCAGCGGCGGTGCCCGTGGAAATAATGTCACCCGGCTCCAAGGTCACAAAGGAAGAGATGAATTCAATCACTGCAGCCACCGGGAAAATCTGCAGGGCCGTACTCGCATCCTGATGCACTTCTCCATTAACGGTCAATTTTAGTGGCAGATTTTGAGGATCAGAAATGGTTGCCGGACTAGCAATACAGGGACCCACCGGGCAACTGCCATCATGCCATTTGCCATGTTGCCAATCGAAAAACTTGTCACGGTCGCGCTCCTTGCGATTCGGGTTGGGCCGAAAGCCGCGGTCTGAAATATCATTTACTACCGTGTACCCAGCCACATAATCCAACGCCTCGGCTTCACTAACCCTCTTGGCTTTCTTGCCGATCACTACGCCCAGTTCACATTCCCAGTCGATGTTGTCTGGCGACACAGGCGGGATGGGAATCTCACCTCCATGCCGGTTCAGTGTTGTGGAAGCCGGTTTCATAAAAACGTAAGGATAAGTTTGCGCCCGTTCCACAGCGTTCTCTCCACTCTCCTCAATGTGCTTGGCATAGTTCCCGGCCAAAAGCAGGAGTTTATTAGGCTTGGGAATGGGCGTTAATATTGAAGCATCCTCCATGGCCAAACCGGCAGCCGCCGATTCATTTCCGGCCAACCACTCGTCCATTTTTTGCGCAGTATCGTGCTGACTGCCATGTGGTAGGAAACTGAGCAGATCATCCGTTGCTTCAAGTGTTTCTCCAGCAGCCTCTGCAGCAACACCCAAGGGAACAACCTGATCATCCAGAAAAAATCCTGCAGCAGCTTTCCCATTCTGTTCGAACCTACAGAGTCTCATTAAATTATTTAACTACTTTCGCTCTACTCAATTTCAACAACGCCGGCAGATCACCGTACTTTACTGCCCCCGGCAAAAAGTTGGGGTCACGATAAGATTTCAGGTTGGCAAAACGAAACTTTGCCTCCTCAAGAGTCACATTCTTAACTCCATTAACCTGTGATAAGGCCGCCAGAGCAACCGGTTCAATACCGCCCTTGGCAATCACCATCACTTCCTGCGGCTTTTCCTCTTCAAACCCACTCACCCAGGAAATCAGGCTCATCACATCATGCACACGCCGCGCAAAGAGCGTGTGATTGTAGGCAAAGCTGTAGCCGGCAAATTCTCGCGGGTTTTTCACCACACGGGCATTGGCCTGCGGTTTGCCCTCTGCAAGAAACTCACCCTGCCCGAATAAATCCACCCCAACAACTGAAGTGCCCTCCCCCAGCATTTCCATCACTCCCTTTACCGGCTTGCCGGTGGTATCAAACATTCCATCCTTTCCTTTCCCATCAAGCCAAACAACCACCCGCCCATTCCATTTTTTAGCCGGGTAAAGCGAAACGACTGGAATCGTCTCTCCATGTTCCTTAAGGCGCAGGATATCCAGAAACTCGATGTACCCATCCTGCTTGGCTTCATCAACCTTTTCGCGGGCGATGCCCTTAAAATCCGGCGCCTTGCGCCCAATTAACGCTCCCCATGCCAAGCGTAATTGATCCTCCGTCATATTCTTCACCAGTTTGGTGTCCCGCTTGGCAATCCACTTGGTGAGTTTACGCTCGTATGCATCGCCTCCTTCGGGCTTGGGATGCTCATCATTCCACACCGCGTGCTCGACATTGCTGAGCAGCTTGAAATCCTGCTCCACAATCGACTCCTTGAACCCCCATTTCAGATAACGATTAAACCAGTTATACATGAGCCCCCGGGACACGTAATTATAGTTGTGCTTGAAATGAGTGAGATCGGTGCAAATCACATCCTCTTTATTGCCGTACAGGGCATAAAGCTTCTGCAACTCCGGGTAACCGTCGCTCATCATGGCCTTGGTCCAGTCGTCAGCCGCTGTCATCCCCTGCGGCCTTGGCGCAAAGAGTGCTGCCAGTTCCACGTTTCCGGTTCCCACACGCAATAAACAGCAGCTTTCGCAGGTGCACCCGCCCTGCATGGAGGTGCTCACCATCCCATTTGGAAAACCGACAATCGGACGAGGATCCAGTGCGCCCAAAAGAATAGTCTGGGTTCCTCCGCCACTCCCTCCAGTTACGGCCATACGCTTGGGATCCACGTCGGGCAAGCCGGCTAAAAAATCAAGTGCCCGGATTCCGTTCCAAGTTTGCAGTCCCATGATCGATTGAAGCCGCATTTCTGCCTGCGCGCTGTAGAGACCCCAGCTTTTCTTCCCTTCCATTTCCGGCCGCTGTTTGGCAAAGCGATGAGCCAATTGATAGGAAAGCTGAACACTATCAGCATAACCAATCATATCAAAAAGCAGCACCACATTACCCAAACGCGCCAAGGTGACCGCCCGGGCCACCTTGGGCATGCGACCCGATTCCTTGAATTTTTCCGCACCAATCTTTATTTCATCCAGGACCTTGGCTTCACTGTGCATTTGCAAACGACCACCATGACCGTGTGGACAAAGGATCGCAGGCAGCTTGCCCTTTTCCCTCTCTGGTCGGAACAGGATTCCAGTCACATAAAAACCGGGGACACTCTCGAAATAAACCTTCTGGGCCGTAAATCCAGATCGCTTTACCTTTCCATGAATCACTGCATTAAGCGGGGTTCTGGGCGGCATGGGATAAAGGCCAGTGGCCACCTGCACCTGCATCTGCAATTCTGCCTTGCGCTTTTTCCACGCCTCAAGTGTCGCCGGAACCTTGAAGGGAAAATGACCGTTCAAGTCCTTCAGCGGCTTTAACCGCGTGTCATCAGGCAACTTGCCTTTAGGAAAAACCCGGGGAGATTCCGCAGCGCAAACCAAGACGCCGGCCATTAGAGCGAAAGAGAAAAAAAGTCGTTTCATAAGCCTAAGGATATGGCCGAAACGTTAGCAGTTGAGCCCCTGATGGCAAGGGCCGCTTCAAGGCTAAATCACCGCCTCACACGTCAACACCCCACTACTGTGGGGATCAATGACTGTGCGGCAATCAATCCCAACGGGAACCCCTTCGGCAACCTGAACTGCTTGTCGCTTTTCTACCCAATTTCTAATAGCACTTCAGCCGTCAGCTTTAACCGGGCAAATTTGGGCTGCCAAATTTTAAGGCAGGCATCATGCAACTCAGGCCACGGCGATGCACAACCGTCAGTAATGGCGGTCACCCGATAGTTGCGCTGAGTTGCAGCGATCAAGGTGGAATTCACACATACATCAGTCGTGATCCCGGTGACAAACAAATGTGAAATATTCTGGCTGCGCAGAGCCAAATCCAGTGGCGTGCCATAAAACTTATCATAGGCATGGCCACGAATGATGAGTTCCTCCGGTCGCGGCTGCAAAGAAGGTATTGTATCTGCCGACTCCACCCCCTTGCCGGCGTTGTGACCAATGAGGCAGTTGCTGGATTTATTGCCAAAACCTGGCTTACCCTCTGACTCAAGATGCTCAATACCAAAGGGGTCCCCTCGTAAGCACGGCACGTTATCGGCATAAACAAACTCGGTAAAAACCACGGTCGCGTCTCTTTTACGAAATGCATCGATTAGACTGGTAAGATTGGGAATGATATCCCGCGCAGCCGCCACCTCCAGTGAAGCGCCCTCATCGACAAACCCGTGCTGCATATCAATAATTAGCAATGCCGTTTTACCGTCAACATAGCGGTGAGTATCGTCTATCACTTTGAGTTTAGCCTCCATTATGGCATCGTGATCGCTCATGGAGACAAAGTTTACGGACTCAACTCTCATGAGAAAGACAAAAAAGGCGTTTTGTTCTGGCGAAACGAACCAATTGCAGATTGAATTGGCTCACACGATTTATCCCATGAAAAACCAAACTCTCTCTCGACGTAACCTCATGAAACTGGCCGGCGGAGCGGCTGTCACCGCCGCCCTGTCCACACAAGCAGCCAACGCCAAAAGAGGCGTTACAAAAGGCAGAATCAATCAGTCAATTGTGCACTGGTGCTGGGGTGAGCGAGGCTGGGAAGTGGAAGACACCGCCAAAGCAGCCAAAGAACTGGGATGCAAAAGCGTAGAGCTCATTACCCCAGAACACTGGCCAATCCTCAAGAAACATGGACTTACCTGTGCCATTGCACCCAACGGCGTTGAAGGCCCTCCTTTCATGCGGGGCCTCAATAACCCCGACTACCATGAGATGGTAATCAAGGCCACCAAGGAGACAATTAACGCCTGTGCCAAATTCGGCGTTAAGAACGTCATTGCATTCAATGGTTACAAATGGAAAAAGGCGGAAGACCCCAAGAGCGGTGAAATCACTCTTGAGGCAGGCGCCAAGAACTGCGTAAAAGCCTTGAAAAAGATTATCAGCCATGCTGAGAAAAAGGGTGTGAATATCTGCATTGAACACCTCAATACCCGGGATGATTCCCATCCCATGAAAGGCCACCCGGGCTATCAGGGTGACAAGGTCGATTATGTAGCCAACATCATTCGTGCAGTAGACTCACCTAACATGAAGATGCTTTTTGATATCTACCACGTGCAGATCATGGATGGAGACGTGATTCGTCGCATCGAGGAGAATAAGGACATCATCGGCCACATTCACACCGCGGGCAACCCGGGCCGCAAGGAGCTCGATGACACCCAGGAGATCAACTACCCTCCCATTATGCGCAAGCTATTGGACATCGGCTACAAAGGCCACGTGGGACAAGAGTTCATCCCCACTGGAGATCCCATGAAGGGCCTGATTGAGGCGGTCGAACTTTGTGACGTTTAACCTCAGGAGGACCAAGATGAAAAAAGCGCCTGCGGGCGCTTTTTTGTTGTTCTCCTAATTAACAAAAAACCACAAAAAAAGACCGCCCGAGCGGTATTCCGAAAAATACTTCCCAGACGGCCAAATTCCGTCCAAACCAATCTAACGATCAATCCTTCAGGATGCCTCGGGTGGAGGCTTCGAATCAGCAACCCGTCCAAACACTCCCGAGGGAGCCCTTAAACTGGAAGGCGTTCACAAGGAAAACCAACCTAGGTCAACCAACCCGATCAACGTTATCCGAAGACCCCGTTGACAATCAAAAGCTAACCTCAAAATATCAATATTGAAGTGGAAGTTATTCCTAGGTTTTCACAAGATATTCACAACCCCAAGCACACCCATGAATACGTTCAAAACCCAGAAAAGATTATTTTTTTGTATAGGCTGCCAGCCAATCCTGAGCAGTCTTTTCGGCTGCTGCCTTCTGCTCGGGCTCCACATGCGGTTCCTTGAGCACCGATTGCACCATACGTGGAAGAAAGGCTTTGGCATCCTTGCTGCCCAAGCCTGAGGCAATGAGATACCATTTGTAAGCAGTTGGGTAATCGCGTTTAGGCAAACCCACTGAGTTGTAATAGAGTTCCGCCAAACCCAGCTGCGATTCCACGTGCCCCTTCTCGGCCGCCTTGGTATACCATTCCAAGGATTTCTTATAATCCTTAGAGGCCCCCTGACCGTTTCGCAACATCCATGCCACAGTAGCTTCAGAAAGCACGTCTCCTTTTTCTGCTGAAGCCAAATATGCCTTGTAAGCCTCGGTATAATCCCGCCCCACTCCCTTCCCAGCATAGTAAAGGTCGGCCAATTCACGTAACTTTTCAGCCCCACCCTTAGCGGCTTCAGATTTAACCGCTTCAAAGTTCTTTTTAGCCGCTATCTGAGCTGGGCTTTCTTTCTTTACCGGAGCCGCAGCCTCAGAATAACCAACGGTAATAATGACAAGACACACCAAAGCAGAGAGAAAAAGTTTCATATCAATTGGATTTAATCGGCCCGATAATATTCAAAGTAATTAACTCTTTGGCGTCCCATCAGACTTCCAGTTTTTCAGCTCCTTTTGTTCGCCTTTTTGGTTCCATTCCAAGCGTTTGAGTTCCTTGCCACCTTTAAATACCCTCTCGCTACGCTTACTGGCATCTTCAAACCAAGTGGTATAGGTTCCATCAAGCACCTCATCCACAAAATGGGCCTCAGAACGAATCTGACCGCTTTCATAATATACTGCATGTCTCCCATCGCGCTTGCCATCGGTATAGCAAACATCGATTTGCAACTGGCCACCCTCATACCAGACCAAATGAGGCCCGTGACGTTCTCCATGGCGAAAGGTCACCAATGAATTTTTATTGCCACTTTCAAACCACCAAGTCTCTTCCCCATGGGCTCGCCCATCATGAAACTCACCTTCCAGGGAAGGATTGCCATTTTCATATAATTCCACGGCCTTTCCAGTGTATGGATCTTCGTTCTCTTTGAGATAACAAAGTGAGCCTTCCTGATAGGAATCAAATTTCTCGCCTTGCTTGTTACGCCATTCCAGTGCGGCATACTTGACCGGCCGGCCTGTGGTAGTTTCTGTGGTCATCTGGTCGTAAAATTAGCCTAACGAGCGAGAATTGACAACCCGCACTTCAGCCCGCCAAATTACCCCCTGTGGATGCTCTAAAACCCAGGATCGTGGTGCTTGACGGCCATACCCTGAACCCAGGAGACCTCAACTGGGACACAGTCGGTGAAATGGGTGAACTCACTGTGCACGATCGTACGACACCTGAACAGGTAGCCGAACGCGCCGCAGAGGCTGAAATTGTCTTCACCAACAAGGCGCTACTACCCGCTAAAACAATTAATGCATTACCACACCTTCGTTTCATCGGCGTGCTGGCCACCGGCTACAATGTGGTGGACATTGCCGCAGCCCGTGCGAGAGATATTCCCGTCACCAATATCCCCGGCTATGGAACTGAATCAGTCGCACAGATGACCTTTGCACTCATTCTTGAATTAACCCAACAACCGGCACTACATGATGTCAGCGTTCAAGCCGGCGACTGGACCGCGTGCCCTGATTTTTGTTACTGGAAAAAACCGCTAGTGGAACTGGGTGGCCTCACGTTGGGGTTGGTGGGTTATGGTGCTATTGGTCAAGCTGTAGCGCGACTGGGCCGAGCCTTTGGCATGAAGATTCTCGTACACACACGAACTGTCCGGGATGAACCGGACACGGAATTTGTCGATTGCCAAACAGTTTTTATTGAATCGGATGTGGTGAGCCTGCATTGCCCGCTTACTGATGAAAACCAAGGCTTTGTTAATGCGAAGCTTTTGGGCCAAATGAAACCGACTGCTTTTTTAGTCAATACCGCCCGAGGCCCACTGATGGATGAGGAAGCCCTAGCAAAAGCGCTCAATGAAGAACAAATTGCCGGGGCAGCTACTGATGTCCTTTCAGTGGAACCACCGCCTGCAGATAATCCACTTTTGGAAGCAAAGAACCTTATTATCACTCCGCACATTGGCTGGGCCACGCGCGCGGCAAGAGAGAGGTTGATGAATATTGCGGCGAACAACCTGCGCGCATTCCTCAATGGCAAACCGCAGAATGTCGTGAATTAATATTTGAGCAGGCTCCTAACCGCCCGCACCAGTGCCTCGATTCTCCCCTGCATTGGGAAATCGGAAGGTGCCTCACAAGTATAACTGAGCTGAGTTTTATTCATCACCAGCCAAAAGGCTTCAGGCCATAATTCTCGAAGCTGCGGGTCCAGTTCAGGTACAATCAATCCACGATCATTTTTGCGCCCATCGATTTCTACCGATTCGTCAATCGGGCAAACGGTTTTCACTGCTTCCAGCACCCGCCGGGGCTTAGTCGGCCTATTATTCATCTTTAGTTCGTAAAAATAAAATCCCTTCGCTTCCCAGTCCTCATGAAGCTGAATGGTAAAATCCAAATCAGGAAGTGTCTGAAGCCACTGCGTATGCGCACGAATTTCCGGTGTATTTAGGTGTTTATAATCACGATTGAGATCGTCGCCCGCGGCGTTCTCGCGTGTATTAGCAGGAAAGCCGGTGGGGTTCAGGCAAGGGCTGATCCACAGAGCCGTGTCTTCAGGCCAGACATTTTCGGTGATGAGCCGACACATGGCCAAAGGTGCCGCCGGTTCATCGCCATGAATACCACTGGAAAGATAGATTTTGCGATGAGCACTTGCCGGGGCGCGATGCAGTGCCAGAAGGCGAATATTGTTTTCAGTTTCCAGAAAGTTGATAGTCCACCCGTGGGCTTGCGCTGCAATGAGGCAATCATCAAGGACATCCTCAATAACGATGGTCTCGCCGAAATAGCCCCCATCGTTAAGGCCCGATGGTTTCACAGCCTAGGCCGTAACCGTCTCGGTAGTCTCAGTTGCCCCAGAAGTATCGCAAGAATCCTTCTCACCACACCCACAACCACCGGCCTCACTCTCATCAAACTCCTCCCAATCGGGGTCCAATCCTAGATCACGAAGCATCTGCAAGTCCTGCTCCACAGGTTGATTTAAGGTAGTAAGATAGTTTCCCACCATCAAAGCACTGGCGCCGGCCTGGAAGACCATACACTGCAGATCGCGTAAATTCACCGTGCGCCCGCCGGCAATCATGATTTCCTTGCGCGGTAAAATGAATCGGAAACAGGCGATTGTCTTGAGAATTTCCAACGGCGGCAGCGGGTCCTGCTCGGCAAGCGGCGTGCCTTCGATCGGATTCAAGATGTTGACCGGAACCACGCTGGCATCGATCTCACGTAAACTCATCGCCAAATCACACCGATCCTCACGTGTTTCCCCCATGCCAATAATCCCACCACTGCAAATCTTGATACCGGCCTTCTTTAAATAGCCAATGGTGTTGATGCGATCCTCATAGGTGTGTGTTGTGCAATGCTCGGGAAAGAACCTTTTGGAGCTCTCCAGGTTATGCCCGTAACATTCTAACCCTGCTTCCTTAAGTCGATTAGCCACCTCCTGGCTTTCAATAAGACCCAGAGAGGCATCGGGACGTGTCTGACCCTGTTCCTTCATCTCGCGGATTCGGTCACATACCTCATCGAGCATAGGTCCTTCTTTAAGCCCACGCCACGCAGCTACAAGCCCTACCGCCGTCACCCCATTGCGATTGGCTTCTTCACCGGCATCGGCCACCGGCTCAGGATCAACAAATCCATATTTTGGTGAATCAGTCTGGAAAGCAGCAGACTGGGAACAAAATGAACAATTCTCCGAACAGGCACCCGCCTTGGCGTTTACAATGGAACAAAGATGTATCTTGTTGCCTTTGTAATGCTCTCGAATTCGGTTTCCCCAGGAAAGCAGGGTGTGAATGTCAGCGCTATTCTCCAGTTTGAACAGGAACATCGCCTCTTCACGATCGATCCGCCCTCCATCCAACACACGCTTACCCAAACTAGTAATCCGCGCGGGAACATCTGTAGTTTTGGCGTCAACCTCTGCGGCTATCATGGTTGACGAGACTAAAAAAGAGACACAAAACAGGCAAGCTCCAGTTGTTCAATCAACGCTAAGATTCGGCGCGGTAACCATAGGTAGTGGGTTCACTTTGAACCCACCCTTTTCCAAATGAGCACACCATTGATCAATGAGACCGAGTGTAACGGTTAAATCCAAGCCGTGATGAAAATCTGGATACATCTCCAGATATGCCCTGGCTTTGGACAAAAGTATGTGGGCCGGACGCAAACGCGAACCTGCCGCCGGCCATTTCGGGTTGTCATGTATGGTTAAATGCACAAACCCCCCCGCCAGTTGGATTAGTGCTTTATAGAAATCTGCATCCGGCAAGCCTCTTGATTCCAGCCATAAATCTTCCAGAACATCATGTGCCTCATAATAATCCCCAGCATTAAAGCACTCAAAAAACCCAAGATATCTCGCATCCCGCCCTTTTCCCTTCAGATGGGCAACGCGCTGATTAATCCTTCCTGTTTTGTGGCTCACTCGAATGATTTTAGTGTGAATATCCGGCTTTTGACATACCAATGTCACTTGCTCACAAATCCCCATGGCGAAAACTGGACTAGGCCGCGGACTGGGAGCGTTATTGGGCGGCAAAACCGCCGCCGAATCGCATCCTGCCCCAGACACGTCTTCTCCAGAAACAACGCAAGCGACTTTAGCAGGATCGGCATCAACACTCGAAGTTGAAATCACCAAAATTCGGCCCTGCCCCTCACAGCCGCGCAAGGAATTCGATCGGCAACCCTTGGAAGAGCTCGCTGAATCAATCAAAATCAACGGCATTATTCAGCCCCTAGTTGCACGCCAAACTGATAACGGACAACTTGAACTCATTGCGGGAGAACGCCGTTGGCGCGCGGCCCAAATTGCAGGCCTCGATACAGTTCCCGTCATTATCAGAAAGGCTAATGACGCTCAAGTTCTGGAACTCGCCTTAGTAGAAAACCTGCAGCGCGAGGACCTAAACCCCATTGAAGAGGCCCAAGGCTATGCGCTCCTTATAGATGCCTTTAATCTTACCCAAGAAGAGACAGCTCAACGGGTCGGCAAAAGCCGTGCGGCAATAGCAAATGCTTTAAGGCTGCTAAATTTACCGGAGAAAACATTGGACCACCTGAAAGCAGGTCGCTTAAGCGTAGGCCATGCAAAGGTAATTTTGGGCGTCGAGAATGCCAGCCATCAGGATCTGATCAGCGAAAAGGTACTAAAGGATTCCTTAAGCGTCAGGCAAACCGAAGAGCTGATTGCCGATCTGCTGGACACCTCATCAACCTCAGGAAAAAAGAAAACCGGAGCCAACCCGAACCGAGAAGTCCACGTGACTTCACTCGAAAACCGGCTTAAAGAAAAACTGGGCACCAAGGTCAGTCTTACCTACCGGGACGGTAAAGGAGCTCTCACGATTAAATATTTTTCAGACGAGGATCTGGAACGCATCCTCAAGATTCTCGATATTGAAGCGTAAATATGGTGCTTCCTTTAACATATTACGGCAACCCGGTATTGCGTCAAAAAGGGAAACCTGTTGAGAGCATCACACCGGAAATCACCCAATTAATTGAGGATATGTTCGATACCATGGAGGAGCATCGGGGCATCGGATTAGCCGCCCAACAAATTGGTCAAGCCATTCAACTAACGGTGATTGATATTCGAGCAGTGGAAGACCGCCCCTCAACACTGGAACTAAATGGAGAAGAAGCCGATCCTCATTCAATAATGCCGCTGGTCCTCTTGAACCCCGAAATAGAGCATTTAGGCCCGGAAGAAACCGGACCAGAGGGCTGCCTGAGTTTTCCCGAAATCTACGGGGATATCTCCCGCCCCGGACGCATCCGCATCAAAGCACTCAATGAAAAGAGCGAGCCCACCGATTTTATCTGTGGAGGACTGCTCGCGCGATGCATACAACACGAAACAGATCACTTGCACGGGATCCTGCTTATCGACCGTATGGACCGCGAAACCAAGGCCGAATTAAAGGAAAAACTGGATGAACTGCTTGAGCAGACAAAGGCCGAATTAATTAAGCCTGAAGACTAGTACACTCGTCGCATACTCGAGGGTAAAATTCCCAACTCACCGCGGTACTTAGCCACGGTACGGCGTGCAATCTTCACCTTCTTCTCGCCCATCAGTTTAACGATAGCCTCATCAGAAAGCGGCTTGGCTTTATCCTCATTTTCCACCAACTCTGAAAGCATCTGTTTCACACTGGTGTTACTCATTCCCTCACCTCCATCCGAAGTCTGAATGGCCCCGGTAAAAAAGTAACGCATCTCAAAGAGACCTTGGGGTGTTTTCATATACTTGGAGGAAACCGCACGACTAACGGTAGTCTCATGAACTTCCACCTTTTCTGCCACCTCAGCCATAGTCATGGGCTTAAGATGGCCCACCCCCTTATCGAGAAATTCCGACTGACGAGCTACAATTTCACGGGCAATTTTCAATATAGTATCCTGTCGTTGATGGATGCTTTTAATCAGAAAATTGCCGTCCCGAATTTTTCCACGAATGTACTCACGGACATCCTTGGAGTCGCGCGCTTGAGACAAAAGATCCTTATAGGCGTTACTGATTCGAATCTGGGGAACTTCTTCGCGATTAGAACTTACCTCCCATTTATCGTCCTTCCATTCCACATACACCTCCGGAACAACATACTGCTCGGCGGTCTCCTCATAAGCACTCCCCGGCCGCGGATCCAATCGGCCGATATTCTCAGCAATATCCTGAACCTCATCAATGCCCACCCCGATGGATTTTGCAATTTCAGGAAACCGGCGTCGACCCAGTGCATCCATGTGTTTCTCCACAACCAGATACTCTATCGATTCCATTTTCCCAAGGCGCTCGAGCTGAAGCAACAGGCATTCACGCAAATCAGAAGCACCCACCCCCGCTGGTTCAAACGAACGAATCACCGAAAGCACTTCATCAACCGTATCTGCATCTGTACCCGCTGCCTTCATCAGCTCCTCCACGGAAGATTGCAAAAACCCATTCTGATCGATATTCCCAATAATCACCTCAGCCACAGTCATCTCATTCTCATCCAAATCGCTCAAATGCGCCTGCTCCAGCAAGTGATCGGACAAGGTGCCCTTTGCTGTCAGTGATTCAAAAAGATAATCACGCTTTTCTGTATCCTCCTGACTGGAAATTGGCATGGGAACCGGCTGGGCAGCATTAAAATGGTCACGCCATTCCTCACTCAGTTCGGCCAACTTTTCCATTTGCGCCTGAAAATCGTCGTAGGGCTCGGAATTCGATTCATCGGTGGGGTCAACTTTTGTGTCGCCGGGAGGTTCGGCACTCTCATTTTGGTCCGGAGCTCCAATCAGTTCTCCTGACTCTTCGCTGTCCGGTGAAGGTTGATCTTCAGAAGGGACTTCCTCAAGAACCGGATTCTCCTGAAGCTCTTTATTAACCATTCCCTGCAAATCCAATACAGGTGCTTGCAATAAAGCAAGTGACTGCTGCATTTGAGGAGACATCACCTGGACTTGGGCCAGCTTCTGTCCGAGATGCATTCTGGGTTCAAAGGCCATAGTCGGACGGCAAACTCTTATCTAACGTTTTACATGCCCAAAATCAAGCTCAATGGCATGCAATCTGCTAGCAACAATAAAGGCACTGTTTCTATCGCCCTTTTTCACAGTGTGAATGAAATGAAATTGTACTGTCTAAGGTGACCCTCCTAATCTCTTTCAATGGAGTCGGTTCAATTTACTGTTTTTGCCAGTGGCTCCTCTGGCAATGCTGCCTATCTGGAAACGCCGCAAGCACGAGTATTAATCGACTGCGGTATCAGCGCCAAACGCATTCGTGAGTGCCTCCTATCGCTCGAGCGTACACCTGAGCGTCTCGATGGAATCCTTATTACCCACGAGCATTCCGACCATATTGGAGGACTCCGCGTTTTCGCTGCCAAGCTAGGTATTCCTGTCTATTGTAATCGTCATACTGCCTCTGAAATTCAACGAATTCACGATACAAAATTTGATTTCCGGATAATTGAAACAGGGCGAGATTTTCAGATTGGTGACACGACTATTGATACTTTCTCCATCCCACATGATGCAATCGACCCAATCGGTTTTCTCCTGCACACCCCAACTAGTCAAATTGGATTCCTAACTGACATCGGTCACGGAACTCGTCTGATAGCCGATCGAGTAAAGGAAGCTGAAGTTTTACTTCTGGAAACCAATCATGACGTTGAAATGCTGAATAACGACCCACGTCGTAGCTGGGCATTAAAACAACGAATTATGAGCCGCCATGGACACCTTTCCAATGAAGGAGCCGCAAAACTATTGGAACAAATAGCCCATGATGATTTGAGGCATGTCTTTTGTGCCCATTTGAGTGGCGATTGTAATACTCCCCAACTTGCCAAAAGTGAAATTACTCAAAAATTAGCTCAAATTGGCCTTCCGGGGGTCAAAGTTCACCACACTTATCAATCCAATCCTTCCCCCTCTCTAGAGATTTTTGGCAAAAAAGACGCAATTTTGCCTCAAAAAACCGTTGCCACGCCTTCAATTGGTCTCTAGGGTTTTTTTTAACCAACCAAACTGTGCTCGTTTCTGGGCGCAAAAACGTAACAGAACAGTATCCTCACCTCACTATGTCTGAACGAATTGGAATCGTCGGAGTTGGCCGAATGGGCGCCAACATGGCCCGCAGGTTAAATGACCAAAACTTCACCATAACAGCAGTAAATGACGTTAACGCAGAAGCTGCCAAGTCTCTGGCTGAAGAACTCAACTCCACATATTACGATAAACTATCCCACGTCACAAAAAACGCTGACGTAATTATCACTGTCGTTACTGACGACAAGGCAATGAAAGGCATTTTTAATGGGACCGGCTCTCTATTGGCCCGTGCTCATGGCCGTTTATTCATTAACTGTGCAACTGTCAGCCCTTCCACTCATCAACGAGTAGAACAATGGGCCAATAAACATGAAGCTCAAACCTTGGAAGCCTGCATGGCCAGCTCCATTACTCAAGCTCGCGAAGGGACGCTTTACCTGATGTGCGGTGGCAAACAGACCGCTTTTGACCGAGCCAAACCAATCCTTGATGCGCTGTCTAGCACCAACCGTTACATCGGTGACACTGGCAGTGCGGCCAAGTTAAAGGCCCTTGTCAACATGGTCATGAATATCAATACAGCCGGTCTGGCTGAAGGGTTGGGACTGGCTGATGCCTTGGGACTTAATCTGGCAACAGTCCGTGAAGTCTTTAGTCAAACCGGAGCAAACAGCAGGGTATTGGAAACTGACGGTGAAGACATGGTGATTAAGGATCACGAATGTTATTTCAGTGCAGCCCACGCGGCCAAAGATAGTGGTATCGCCCTCAAACTCGGCGACGCTGCGGAATTAAAGCTGCCGTTGGCCAAATCAACTTGGAAACAGTACGAGAAAATGAAGGAGTTGGGCTTGGGTGAACTCGACAAATCGGGTGTAGCTGAACTCACCTTTAAGGGACGCACTCTACACTCTTAAAGCATCTCTAAAAAATATATCCGGAAGCAGGAGGCCTTTCTGCTTCCGTTTTTTTTGTTATGTTGCGGGCACCCAACGTTGAGCTGCCAAGGAAAGAAGGAAGCAGCCCAAGAATAATCCAGCCAACTCCGTGGAAACCAGATGAACAGCCAGTAAATCAACCAAGGAAATACCCGCCAAAAGCCCGCCGATCGTTTTTCCAACATCTCGTTTTCCCTCCCAAAAGGTGGACCGCAAACACCGGATAATCCATAATCCCAGAATAGCACTAACTAACAGGGCGTCTTTTCTGTTCTCTCCGCTCGGATTGAGGAACAAGGCCAACAACAGCGGTGAGCAAAGCAATATGCAAGGCCAATACCTCACCTCACCCGGCTCACTCTCCACTTTGGCCAAACAACTCAAGCCCGTAACATAAAGGCAAAGTACCAAAGCAGTCCAGGTTGCCAAACCGCTGTTTTGATGGGCGAAAAAAGAGCCATCCGGGTTGGTGGTTACAAAAGCAAAGGAAGCCGCTAGCAATAAAAGAAAAAAACGGCACAGGGCAATCAGCAACGGTGACCAGGCAATTTTTTTGTGCAGGAAGTTGTAGATCAGAACACAGTTAAAGAGAGCCAGAGCCAACAACGCCGTTGCCCCGCCCTGCAAGGACAATACTCCCACTCCTGCTGCCAAAAGTCCGATACCCATCTTCCACACTGCGCCCTCACTGATAACGCCAGAAGGGATCGGACGTTCCTTTCGAAACTGGCGGTCAAACGCTACATCGCATGCATCATTGAGATACATGCCTCCCAGATATATCGCCGAAGCCCCGGCACACAACCAGTACAACATCGACCAGTCAACCGGTCCAATACCGGCGTAGCCCACACCAATCAACCAACCACAGAGACAATTGCTCCAGATCGTGGGTAAATTGCTCACCCGTCCCAAGATCAGCAATGCGCGCAGGGTTTTCATGCCAGATCACGAGCCCGCAACTCAGCCAGCGTCCAGTCGTACTCACCGACCAGTTGATCCACCACATTACGGTTCTTTAAATCGCCCGGAAGCACTTCCCAAGTATAGGTTTCCATTTCCAGATGAGAGCACAGAGATGGACCAGCCTTTATAAGGTCAAAGACTCCCTCTATATGGTCGCGGGTGCTGGCAAACCAATCGCCGTCGGGACTATGCAGTGGAACATGAAAATGGACACGCCATTCCCTGGCATCATTATTTTCTGCCAAAGCCACATCGAGGTCACGGTAACGCGCCAACCCCCCGTCCGGTAATCGTTCGATAACCTGATGTAAATACACATCCTCTTTGAACTTCTCCAGTTGCGCACGCACTGTTTCAGTTGGATTCATTTTCATGGCCGCACTCAGGTGCAATTTACTGATACGGATACCCGCTTCCACCAGTCTGCCAACGGCTTCATGTGGCTCCTCATATTCCACAGCCAGATGACAGGTGTCATAGTTTACCCCCAGATGCCTGTGCAGACGCGGATCATGCGGATGCTCATCCTCCATCTGCTCAAAAAAATCAATCACCTCTGCAGTAGTTTCAATCCAACACAGGGGTTCTGGCTCCAGTCCCAGATGTAGTGTCTTGCCCGTGGAATCGCTCAGGGCGGCTATGTGTTCCACACATCGCCACAAATTGTCGCGGATGGCCTGCTCCTGGCTTTCCTCAGTAATAAACCCCTTAAACGATCCGGGTAAAGTGCTAACACTACCCTCAACCCCATCGGGAACCAGCACTGCGATCAAATCAAACAATCGGCAGGTAAACTCCAGTCGCGCCTCGCTCGTCCAATCCGGTACGTACACCTGCTCTTTAACTCTTGTACCGTGAAAATCGCCAAAAGGGAATCCGTTGATGGTGAAGACATAGCAATTCTCATGGGCAAGCCACTGCTGAAACGCCTGCAGAGTCGATGGTTCGCTCAACTCACGTGAAGCCAATTCGCTCAACCGCAAGCCAATCGCATAGGGTTTACCCGTGGACACACGGTCCCGGACAGCCAACACGTCAGTCTTTAGTGAGTTAAAAGTCTGAGCCCAGTCTTCTCCCCGGTGAATATTGGTGCAATAGGCCAGATGCAGCCCGTGCTTTAGTTCCATGGGCGAGCATTAAACACGGCCAAGAAGGCAGACGGCAATGAATAAAATATACTCATGGCTAGATAATTCCTACAGGCAAAACCGATCACTCTGACTGAGGAAGCTTTTTGGATTGTCGTAAATCACCTTCTCAATGAGCTTTTCATCATGCCCGCGGCGGCGCATTTCACAGGCAGTACGTGGCACAGCCAGCGGCACACTTGGGCCCCAGTCACAGGCCGCGTCCCACCACAGATGATCTGAACCAAAGCGTTCGATCATGTCAATTGCGCGGGCGGGTGAACATTTGCTTTCAGGATACAACGTCATCCCTCCCCAATGACCCGCATCGAGCACCATACCAATGGTATGTTCTTCTACATGATCTATCATCACGCGTTCAGGATTAATCCGACTATCATTCTTGATGACATCCAGGATTAAACGGGTTCCTTTATGTTTATCCTCAAGATGCGGCGTATGTACTAGAATCAACTGATCATGACTAGCAGCCAAATCCACATGTTGTTCCAAAACTTTGATCTCGTTACGACTATTTTTGTTTAGACCAATCTCACCAATGCCCAGCACGTTGGAACATTCCATAAATTCAGGAATCACCGAGAGCACATCCTTTGCCAAGGACATGTCTTCAGATTCCTTGGGGTTAATGCAGAGCCAGGTAAAATGTTTGATGCCGTAATTAGCTGCACGGCGAGGCTCGTATTCAGTCAACTGGCGGAAGTAATCCCGAAACCCATCGGCACTGCCCCGATCAAATCCCGCCCAAAACGCCGGCTCACAAAGAGCTATGCATCCGGCTGTCGCCAAATCCGCATAGTCATCAGTCGTACGACTGACCATATGCGCGTGAGGTTCAATAAAACGCATGAAGGCTGTATTTTTACTCGCCCTTACCCGGCCAAGCTCCACAGGCTCCCTTGCCTGGAGCAACATTAATGGGTTCTTCAGTCGGATCACTAAAGGCCATCAACACGTCATTTGCCCGATCGTTACCTCCATCCTCAAGTCGTTTCATTGCATCACGGAAAGCATCGAGACGAAAGTCCGCGTCCCCTTCAGCCCGTTCCACACGATCCAGGAAAGCGGCCACGTCAATCAATTTATGACGCGCATCCATGAAATACTGGTCCAATACTTTTTGCCGAGTCATAGCCATAGCGTATAATTCGCCCGCAGGCGTTTTAGGGTTCGAAGGGACGTTATGTGAATAACCTGTGAAAAGCAAGCCAGCAACGCCTTGACCCAAAGGACGCTTTTCCTATAGAAAAAAGCGGAGGAAGGGGGACTTTATTTCATGCCAACCTACGAGTATCAGTGTGCCAAGTGCAAAAAAATATTCGAGCACTTTCAATCGATCAAGGCACCTAAACTGGAAAAGTGTATTAAAAAAGGCTGTAAAGGCAACGTGACACGCCTGCTTGGGACCGGCGGGGGCATTATTTTTAAGGGAGGAGGTTTTTACGAAACCGACTACCGAAGCGAAAGCTACAAGAGCGGCGAAAAAAGCGCAAAGGAAGCTGCCAAAAAAGCAACTGAGAAAAAATCGGATACTAAAAAGAAATCTGAGAAGTCTGGCACTAAAAAGAAGACCCCCAAGAGTAAACCCAAAAAATCGTGAAGGCATCTTCAAACAAAAGAATCTACGGCCTCAGTCTCCTTGGACTGTTTGTGCTTCTTTTGCTGAATCAACCTCCGCTGGCTGCTCAAAACCTGCGGCCGGGCCATTCACTCACCAGCCGTTCAAAACAGTTCGTCATCACTTCTTCAGTCAATGCCCCCCTGACGACATCAACCACCAAATCAGGATCCATCCCGGAACGAGTCCGCCTTACCCCCGCCGCACTCACAAGTTTTGTTGGTTCAGTACGCAAACAATGGGTCCAGAAATACAAAATCAATTCGAACTGGCAAGGACGCATCTATCTTCACATTGTCCAAGGTAAATATGGAGACCAGCCTGATATTCGAAGAACCCCTTCCCCAACTCACGGATGGGATTACAGGGCTATACTACCATACGAAATGTCCAGCAGAACCCTGACTCAGGTTGTTGTTCATCTTCTGCTCCAAGAATTCGCAGGGCGCTACGCAACAGAGGAACCTCATCTTCCACCTTGGATTGCCACAGGAACAACTGAACTTATTCTTCAAACATCAGGCCCAATACTGTTTGTCCCCTTTCACACCTCTGCAGGTGGAGCCATCAGCTTTACTCAACCGCGTGACCCGCTGCATGCTAGTCGTAAAATTATTCAAGATTCACCAACTATTTCCTTCCTGCAAATGAGCCTTCCCTCCGCTAAGACTAATAGTGGAGAGGCTCAATTAGTTTACCGCGCGTGTTCCCATTTACTTGTATACAAAATACTTGAGCAAAATGAGGGGGGCAAACGACTGCAATTCTTTCTCCGCGAACTACATAAACACAAGAATAGCACACCAGCATTCGGGATCGCCTTCGGGCACAAAAATATGCTCCAAATCGAACAATGGTGGACCCTCTCTCAAACCCAGTTCCGTAGTCGTGATGCCTATAATCGCTGGCGACCTAAAGTCGTATTAACACACCTCGCAGACTCCCTGCTTATCCGAACATCAATCTCCTCAGAATCGGAACCGAAGCCTAAATTAATCCCTATCCAAGACTATCTCACCGACGGCACCCCTATCGAGCATATACAAAAAATCAAACCCATCCTCCAGCGACTCAAATTCCTGCAAGTTAATGCCCCGCCGGAAACTGCCCGACTCATTTTGGATTACCGCTCAGTGCTGGAGACCTACTCAAAGCGTCTGAAGCTAAAACCCATTAAAAACCCATTACTGCTGAGAAACACCGTTCATCAACTCAACCTTCTGGACACTATTTTAGCTGACATGTCAACCAAGCCAGATAGTAATGCAATCAAAGCCAAGCAAATTCAACCGGCTCCTCGCTAAGGTCGTTTGACAGGCGAGGGCACATTTTTTAAACTACCGCTTATGTCGTCTACTCCCGATCTGGAGCCTCAGGAAACAGAACTGCTGCAAAAACTAAAGGTATTTCGGCCTTCAGATCGTGCTGCTTGGAGTAGTGTATCCGAAGAAGATTGGAACAACTGGCGCTGGCAGCTCAAAAACCGAGTCGGCTCACTGGAGCAGCTGAAACAGCATATCCCAAATCTTTCGCATGAAGAAACCGAAGGTGCACGTCTTGCCGAGACCAAGCTGGTAATGGCGATCACGCCCCATTTCTTCAACCTGATTGATTCAGAAGACCCTGCGTGCCCTATCAGAAGACAGATGCTACCCCGCATTGAAGAAACTGACACTGCCTCATGGGAAATGGATGACCCCTGCGGGGAAGACGATCATTCCCCTGTACCGGGCCTCGTGCACCGTTATCCCGACCGCGTGCTTTTTTTGGTCACTGACCGGTGCGCGGCCTACTGCCGTTACTGCACCCGATCGCGACTGGTGAGTAACGCGCTTGGATATGATTTCCGCCCCAATTTCCAAGAACAGATCGACTATATCCGAAGCACCCCCGCAGTGCGTGACGTACTGCTCTCCGGGGGTGATGCCCTGCTCTTGAGCGATGATAAGCTCCGTCATCTACTTACTGAATTGCGGAATATTCCTCACGTGGAATTTATCCGTATCGGGAGCCGCATCCCGGTTTTTCTTCCGCAACGCATCACTCCTGAACTGTGCAATATGCTGAAGGAATTTCATCCGCTTTTCATCAGTGTCCATGCCAATCACCCGCGTGAACTCACCACTGAAGTCCGCGATGGATTATCACGCCTAGCGGATGCTGGCATTCCACTTGGAAACCAATCGGTCCTGCTTAAGGGGGTAAATGACGACACAACCGTCATGAAGGCGCTGTTGCAAAAACTCCTGATGTGCCGGGTTCGCCCCCTCTATATCTATCAATGCGACCTCATCAATGGCAGTGCCCATCTACGTACCAGCGTAAGGAGAGGGCTAGAAATCATGGAACAATTGAGAGGCCACACCACCGGCTATGCTGTACCTCAATACGTCATCGATGCTCCTGGTGGTGGTGGCAAAGTCCCCATAGCACCCAATTATGTCCTCAGCCATAATGCAGACCGCGTCGTAATCCGTAATTTCGAAGGTAAAGTCTTTGAGTACCCCGAGGCTGCCGACGGCACACCGCTCCATTGCCCACCTGATTCGATTGAAGAACCTCAACTCGTTTAGTCATGCCGCATGAATCGCAGGCGACCAAGCGCGAACGCCTCGGCAAAATCATCGCCGGGCTAAAACAAACCTATCCTGATGCCCATTGCGAACTCAACTACCGAAATCCGTTGCAACTGATGGTGGCCACCATTCTTTCTGCACAATGCACTGACAAACAGGTCAATATCGTCACCAAGGATTTGTTTAAGAAACACAAAAAGGCCGCCGACTTTACTGCCGTACCTCTGGAGGAATTGCAGAATGACATCCGGCGCATCGGCCTCTTTCGCAACAAGGCCAAAAGCATCCAGAACGCCTGTTGTGCACTGGTGGAACATCACAAAGGCAAGGTGCCCAACACCATGGCGGAACTCGTGGCTCTGGCTGGAGTCGGCCGCAAGACAGCAAATGTGATCCTTGGAAACGCCTTTGATATCAATGAAGGTGTAGTGGTGGACACCCACGTTGCCCGCCTGTGTGATCGCCTCAAAATTTCTTCAGCCAAAACTCCTGAAAAAATTGAGAAGGACTTGGTGAAACTGGTTCCTCGCGAGCACTGGACGATGTTCAGCCACTGGATCATTTGGCATGGTCGGCGACGGTGCGATGCGCGCAAACCCGACTGCCCGAACTGTGAAATCCGTGAACTCTGCCCTTCAGCCGCATGAAAGATTGGTTACGGCTCAATAACGGTCCCTGTGAACCCGCTTACAACATGGCGCTGGATGAGGCGCTCTTGGAGAACGCCGCAACCCTTGGCCATCCAGTCCTGCGTTTTTATGACTGGACCGAGCCCTGTGCCACCTTTGGCTATTCGCAGAAGATTACCCAAATAGAAGCGGCTACAAACTTACGCCCCTTGATTCGCCGCTGCACCGGGGGAGGCCTTGTGCCGCATGATGGTGACTGGACCTACAGCCTCATTTTCCCTCCCGACCATGAATGGGCAGGACTAGCTGCAACTGAAAGTTACCAGCGCACCCATACACTGCTGCAGGCTTCGTTTAAAGAAATTGGCGTGGAAACTGAGCTGGCGAAGAGTTGCCGCCGCCCCAAACCGGGCGAATGCTTTGAAGGCCATGAATTACACGATCTTCTGTTTAACGGTAAAAAAATTGCTGGAGCCGCCCAGCGCCGCAACCGCCACGGCCTGCTCATTCAAGGTTCGGTGCAACCGGCGGACGATTGGTCACAAACTATTTGGCAGGATTGCTTAAGCCAAGGCTGTTCGCAGCTTGAAGATTTGCCCGATGCGCGTGCCCACGAATTGGATGAAGCAAAATATTCAAAGGATGAGCATAACCGAAAGCGGTGAATTTACTACCTCACTCACTCATTCACCAACACACACCGAAAGCCGATGGAGGAGCCGCGACCAAACATCACTTTGAGTCGGTAAGACGACAACAAGCTGTCGGGATCGATGTTGCCGAAAGATACACCGTTGCCGAAAGACGCACCGCGCAGCACACGGTCCTCTTTTGCAGCTGGGTCATTCCAGTCCTCGGACCATTCCCACACGTTACCGCCCATGTCGTGGAGGCCCAGCTTGTTCGCCGCAAAGCTCCCCACCGGTGAAGTGTACCTAAACTTGTCCACCTTCAGGCTCTCGTGATAATTCCCCGCCTTCTTGGGCGGTGGCCACTCCTTGCCCCACGGGTACACGTCCTTGATGCCACTTTGCTTTTCCTCCGGTGTGTTCCCCTTCTCCTTGCCCAACCCCACCGCCATACTCCACTCCGCATCCGTCGGCAAGCGATACTTCTGCCCCACCTTGATTTCCCCTTCCGCCAACTCCTTCTTCGTCAACCATGCACAAAACGCCTGCGCATCCTCCCCGTTCACGGACTTCACCGGATGCGTGTCCGCCTGCGTAAATAATACCGGACTTTTCCAGCCAGAATCCACCCCCGCATTCGCCGCAGCGTACGCTGCGTAATCCTTCACTCGTGTCTCCCAAATGCAAAACGAGACCTCCGTCCCCGGAACCGGCACAAACTTCATGCCCAAGGTGTTCACGAAGGCATTGGCTTGGGCCTCATCAGCCACTTTCTTAATGGCGGTAGCTTTATCGGCAGCAGCTTTTTCGGCGGGTGTGGGTTCGGCATTGGTTTCAGGTTCCGCCGGAGTGGTTTTCTTCCCACACCCCACCAACGCCATCACTGCTATCAAAAAAATATTTTGCCTCATAGAGCTACCTTGTTATCCAACCTCCACCCACGACTAAATCGTCCTGATAAAACACACACGCCTGCCCGGGAGCAATGGCGCGTTGAGGAGTGTGCAACTTAACGGCAGCACATCCGTTTGCGCCAGGTTCAACAGTGGCCATTGTGCCGGAGTGATTATAGCGGATGCGCGTCGTGACCTCAATGGGCTCAGTTAAATCCTCAAAGGCAATCCAGTTGCAACGCTCTACCTTAAAGGTGTCACTCTCAAGATTCTCCACCGGGCCCACCACCACCTGATTATCCTTTGCATTCAGTTCCAAAACATAAAGCGGATTGGGGGCACTAATACCCAGCCCTTTACGCTGGCCCACTGTATAAAACTCAATGCCATCGTGATGCCCCAGCACCCTACCCTGTAAATCCACAATTTCGCCCCGATGCCTCTCCGCTAACCCTGCCTTTTGCAGAAACCCTCCATAGTCATTATCAGGCACAAAACAGATTTCCATGCTCTCCTCTTTGTCCGCGGTCTTCAGATTGCTGTTGCGCGCCACCTCTCGGGTATCATTCTTTGTCTTTTCCCCCAATGGAAATAGAGCTCGGGCCAACTGATCCTGCCCCAGGCTAAAAAGAAAGTAGGTCTGGTCCTTGTGCTCATCACAGCCCCGGTACAGGAGATAGCGTCCAGTGAGCCCATCCTGTTCTACTCGCGCAAAATGCCCAGTGGCAATCTTGTCAGCACCCAACTGATCGGCACGCTCAATGAGGCGGCCAAACTTCAGATGTTCATTGCACATCACGCACGGATTAGGCGTACGACCGGCCTTATATTCATCGGCAAAGTACCCAATCACGTGTTTCTGGAAATCTTCAGATTCATCAATTAGGTAATAGCGGATTCCCAAATTGTTGCACACCGATCGCGCATCCATCACTGCCTGTGGACCACAGCACTTGTCCTCAGCGCGGGACACACAATCCTGCGGCCACAACTTCAGGGTAACTCCAACAACCTCATAGCCCTGCTCAAGAAGCAGTGCAGCTGCAGCCGAGGAATCCACTCCGCCACTCATACCGCACAAGACGCGGGTCTTTTTGGCTTCCGCGACTTCCATCAGTCATCTTTGAGAACCTCAAGAGCCTTGCTTGCATCATCCACCCGCAACACAAGCAGTCCCTTTCGAGACTTGGGCGCAGTAGCACAATACAGGTATTCTATGTTCACCTTGGCCTTGCCAAGTGCCCGTGCTAACTCAGCCAACTCTCCGGGCTTATTAGTGCTATCAACCAATAACACCTCATCCTCCACAACCATGGCCCCATTTTCCTCCAGCAACCAAATGGCAGTCTGTGTATCATCTACCACCATTCTCACCACACTATGATCAACGGTGTCACTGGTACTCAGGGCGTGGATATTGATGCCCTTTTCAGAAAATGCCTCGCACACACGCGCAAGAGCGCCCGGCTCATTATCGAGAAAAATCGCCAGTTGTTTTGCAATTTCCATAATCTATAAGGGTTATTTTGAATGGAAAGCCTAACACAAATTCACCGATTCGCAATAGGCTAGACTCCTGCCAACGCACTGCCTTGGGTAATTCCCGGAGCCGGAAGCAGGCTCGAACCCGTGAGATATCGGTCAATAGTGCGCGCAGCGCCGCGCCCCTCATTAATGGCCCACACCACCAGCGACTGCCCTCGCCGACAATCTCCAGCCACGAAAACGCCCTCAATATTGGTGGTAAATTCACCATGTTCCCCAATAAAAGTTTGCCAGTTGCCCCGCGGATTTTGTGTTTCGAGCCCGAGCATTTCCCCCACTTCGAGTTCAGGACCAACAAAGCCGGTGGCCAATAGCACAAGATCTGCAGGCCATTCTTTTTCAGATCCTTCCACCTCACTAAAAGGAGCTCCGCCCTCAACCGGTTTGGACCAATCGACCTCAACGGTTTTAACGCCTTTTATATGACCGTCTTGGTCACCAACAAATTCCTTGGCCAGAATGTTATAAGCTCGGGGATCTTTTCCATTCTTCGCCATATTTTCCTCGTGCGAATAATCGAGGCGGTAAATACGCGGCCATTGCGGCCAGGGATTATTGGCAGCACGTTCCGAGGGAGGCTTGTCGAGCAATTCAAAATTCACCACATCTTTGCAACCGTGGCGCAACGAGGTGCCAATACAGTCAGCCCCGGTATCGCCACCCCCGATTACAATCACGTGTTTATCTTCGGCAGAAAGATAAGCTCCATCATCGAGGTTCGAATCGAGAAGGCTCTTGGTATTGCGGGTAAGGAAGTCCATTGCAAAATGAATCCCTTTCAAATCACGACCTGGATTGCGGCCGGTGGGATCAAAGGGCTTGGTCGCACCTGTAGCCATCAGTACGGCGTCGAACTCCTCCTGCAAAGCCTTTGGGTCGATATACTGCATCTCGCAGCCGCGTTCCTCCATTATCTGCGTCATGTGTCCGGAGGCTAAATCCTCTTTTTTACCCACGTGAGCGCAGGTAACAAACTTTACCCCCGCCTCACGCATGAGATTAACGCGACGCTCAACTACTTCCTTGTCGAGTTTCATGTTTGGGATGCCGTACATCAACAACCCCCCGATGCGGTCAGCCCTCTCATAAACAGTAACTTCATGGCCAACCTTGTTCAACTGGTCCGCTGCAGCCAATCCGGCCGGGCCGGAGCCAACAATGGCAATCTGTTTTCCGGTGCGCACGCTCGGCGGACTGGCACTCACCCAGCCCTCATCAAAAGCACGATTAATAATTGTGTTTTCGATGTTCTTGATGGTCACTGGTGGATTGGTGATACCCAGCACGCAGGACCCCTCGCAAGGTGCGGGACAAACACGACCTGTGAATTCAGGAAAATTATTGGTTCTATGGAGACGGTCAATCGCCTCTTTCCAGCGCTTCTGGTATACAAGATGATTCCATTCGGGTATCAGGTTGTCTATCGGGCAACCATTTGCCGACTGACAAAACGGCACGCCACAATCCATGCAACGGGCTCCCTGCATCTGTAAATGATCCTCTTCTGGCCTTGAATTAATTTCCCCATAGTCCTTTAGGCGTTCCAGAGAATCCCGATAAGGGACCGGTTCGCGCTCAAACTCCATGAATCCGGTTGGTTTACCCATTTAAAAAATCCTTTTTCAGCCAAGTCTACTCAGGCAACCAGCTCCTTTTTGGCCTGTTTGCGTTCCAGAAGAACACGTTTGTAGTCTGTTGGCATCACTTTGACAAACTGACCCAGCGTACCACTCCAGTTATCCAACACCTCTCTGGCTACCGTCGATCCAGTGCGCTCGGCGTGCTCCTCAATGAGTCCCTGCAATTCGGCAATGTCTTCGGCTTCCTCTACTTTTTCCAATTCCACCATCTCCATGTTACATTTGGGGGCAAATTCAACATTCGGATCCCAAATATAGGCCACGCCCCCACTCATGCCTGCGGCAAAATTACGGCCGGTGGAACCTAGAATTACTGCACGGCCACCAGTCATATACTCACAACCATGATCTCCCACCCCTTCGATCACTGCCTGAGCACCGCTATTACGCACACAGAATCTTTCGGCCGCAACTCCACGGAAGAAGGCTTTGCCCCCAGTCGCTCCATATAGGCAAACATTGCCAACGAGGATATTTTCTTCGGACTTAAACGTGGAAACTTTTGGTGGATAGATTGTAAGCTTGCCCCCAGATAACCCCTTGCCAACATAATCATTGGCGTCCCCTTCAAGTTCTATGCTCACACCCTGCGCCAGAAACGCCCCGAGACTTTGCCCTGCCGAACCTGTAAACTTAATTTTTACGGTATCCTCGGGAAGCAACCCCGCACCATGCGCCTTGGCCAGCTCGTTGCTAAGAATTGTCCCTACAGTACGGTCGGTATTTACGATCGGCAAATCGATGTTAACGGACTCCCCATTTTCCAGTGCTGGCGCTGCCAAATCCAAAAGCTTCATGTCGAGCACCTGATCCAGTCCATGATCTTGAGCCTGAGTGCAATAGGTACCGACTTCAGGATGCGGTTTTTGGATTGGGGTAAGGATGGCGCTCAGATCAATGCCATCGGCTTTCCAGTGATCGATGGCCTTTTGCATTTCCAATACATCCACACGGCCAATCATTTCATTGACCGTCCTGAAACCGAGTTGCGCCATGATCTCTCTTGCCTCCTCGGCTACCATAAAGAGATAGTTCACCACGTAGTCCGGTGACCCGTTAAATTTCTTCCGCAACTCCTTGTTTTGCGTCGCTATCCCCACCGGGCAGGTATTCAAATGACACTTGCGCATCATGATACAACCCATGGTGATGAGCGGCGCGGTAGAAAACCCCATCTCCTCGGCACCCAAGAGTGCGGCAATCACCACATCACGTCCCGTTTTGAGTCCTCCATCTGTCTGCAACACAACACGACTCCGGAGGTCATTGAGCACCAGCGTCTGATGTGTCTCGGCAATGCCCAACTCCCACGGCAAGCCTGCATGCTTGATGCTGGTCAAGGGCGAAGCCCCAGTGCCACCGGTCTCCCCAGAAATCAATATGTGATCTGCCTTGGCCTTGGTAACTCCTGAAGCAACCGTACCCACTCCCATCTCTGAGACGAGCTTTACACTCACACGCGAGGCACGATTGGCGTTCTTCAGGTCATGGATCAGTTGCGCCAAGTCCTCAATCGAGTAGATATCATGGTGAGGAGGCGGGCTTATAAGTCCCACTCCCGGGGTGCTGTGACGGATCCGGGCAATGGTTTCATCCACCTTCCGACCAGGAAGTTCGCCTCCTTCGCCGGGCTTGGCCCCTTGGGAGATCTTGATCTGGAGCTCATCGGCATTGGTGAGATACCAGATGGTGACCCCGAATCGTCCTGAGGCAATCTGTTTGATGGCCGAACGCTTGGAGTCTCCATTAGGCAATGGATCAAATCTCTCAGGATCTTCACCGCCTTCACCGGTATTACTCTTGCCTCCCAGGCGGTTCATGGCAATCGCAAGTCCTTCATGGGCTTCTGCTGAGATAGAACCAAAACTCATTGCCCCGGTGCAAAAACGTTTAACGATCTCTCCAGCTGGCTCCACTTCTTCAATCGGAATCGCCCCCTCATTCACTCCCTCCCTAAACTCCATCAACCCTCGCAGGGCACAACGCGCCTTGGTGTCGCCATTGATGTGATCAGAAAATTGTTTGTAAGAATCAAAATTGTTTGTCCGGGCAGCAACCTGAAGTGCAGCAATCGAATTTGGATTCCACATATGCTTTTCCCCTTCCGCACGCCAATGAAATTCCCCTGGATTAGGTAGGCTCATCATCTTGTCCTCTTCACGCGAAGGGAAACCCAATGCATGCCGGCGAAGCATTTCCTCAGCCAGCTCATCAAGATTCACCCCCTGAACACGACTCGCCGTACCCGCAAAGCAGAGATCGATCACTTCATCCTTTAGGCCAATTGCCTCGAAAATTTGTGCCCCTTTATAGGAATGCAAAGTGGAGATCCCCATTTTTGCCATCACCTTGAGCATCCCCTTGGCAACGCCCTTACGGTAAGCGGTCACAAGGGATGGGTCATCGCCAAACTCTTCAGTATCGCACAGCCCTTCACGACGGGCTTTCCAGAGAGCCTCAAATGCCAGGTAGGGGTTAATGGCATCAGCCCCATAACCAATCAGGAGGCAGTGATGATGAACTTCCCGCGCCTCGCCCGTTTCCAGCACCAGGCCAATCTGCGTCCGCAACGCGTTCTTCACCAAGTAATGATGAACCGCACCGGTTGCCATCAAAGTACTCACAGGTACGCGCTCTTGGGACACCGCTCGATCACTCAGTATGGCCAAGCTATAGCCATCCTTGATTGCCTGCTCAGCTTCTTCACAAATCCGCTCTAATGTTCTGGCAACCCCGGCAATGCCTTCAGATTTTGGGAAAGTGATGTCTATTTCCCTGGAACGCCATCCCCGGTAATCCATCCCTTTAAGGGCATGAAGTTCATGGTTGGTAAGAATCGGGTGTGGTAGACGTAAACGCTGGGCGTGCTCCTCGGTGGTCTCGAGCAGGTTCTTCTCAGGACCAACGTAACATTCGAGTGACATAATCACCTCCTCACGGATGGAGTCGATGGCTGGGTTGGTCACCTGCGCGAAGAGCTGCCTAAAATAATCATAAATCATGCGCGGCTTATCACTCAGACAAGCCAATGCGGCGTCGTTACCCATTGACCCAAGAGGGTCGCGTTTCTCATGCACCAAGGGCAACAGCATGAACTGCATGGTCTCAGCAGTGAACCCGAAGGCCTGCATGCGCATTAAAAGAGTTTCTTCATCCAATCCGGGTGAAGGGCCTGCAGCAGCAATGTCATCGAGCTCAATTCGCTGCTTCTTTACCCAATCACCGTATGGTCGCTGGGAGGCAAACTCAGCTTTAATCTCCTCATCAGGCACCATCTGGCCTTTCTCAAAATCGACAAGGAAAAGACGGCCGGGCTGGAGCCGCCCCTTAGCCTTTACGTTGGATGGATCAACCGGAATTACCCCCACTTCACTGGCCATGATCACGTGATCGTCATGAGTCAGGTAATAACGACTGGGGCGAAGACCGTTGCGGTCCAGAACCGCCCCAATATATTTACCATCAGTAAAGGCAATCGAAGCAGGTCCATCCCACGGCTCCATGATGCAGGAATTGTACTCGTAAAAGTCCCGTTTGGCCCGACCCATCTGTTTATGCTTCTGCCATGCCTCAGGCACCATTAGCAGCACAGCCTCCTGTAAGGTCCGACCCGTCATCAACAAAAACTCCAAGGCATTATCAAAGTTTCCTGAATCGGAACACTCCGGCTCCATAATTGGATAAAGTTTTTTGAGATTCTCCCCGAGTAGCTCACTTTCCATGGTGCCCTCACGCGAGCGCATCGCATTCACGTTGCCTCGAAGTGTGTTGATCTCACCATTGTGACTCATAAACCGGAAAGGCTGCGCTCGATCCCAGCTCGGAAAGGTGTTGGTAGAAAAACGCGAATGCACCATCGCCAGATGCGTGGAAAAATTCGGCTCGGCCAAATCGGTGAAGTACTGGGTTACCTGCGCGGTATTCAGCATCCCCTTATAGATCATTACCTTGGTGGAGAGACTGCAAATATAGAAAAGCAAACGCTGCTCAAGCGTTTCATCAAAGCGAAGCTGATGGCTGGCGCGTTTACGAATGATATATAACTGCCTTTCAAAAGCATCCCCTTCCAACCCATCGGCTGCCCCAATAAAGAGCTGCATGATACAGGGTTCAGCAGCAAGCGCCGCCGGGCCGACATTAGCCGCTTCAGCATCTACGGGCACTTGGCGCCACCCAAGACACTGTTGACCGTGTTCAGCAATGATACCTTCCACGACCTTGATGCACTTTTTGCGTTCACCTTCAATCTTTGGCAAAAAAACCAAACCCGCCCCAAAGCACCCCTTCTGTGGCAAGTCGAGCCCCAAATCATCCTTAGCCTTATTACGCAAAAATCCATCGGGTAGCCCGACTAGAATACCGGCCCCATCCCCGGTATTAGGCTCACAACCACATCCTCCACGGTGCTCCATATTCTCGAGCATTTGAAGAGCATCTAGCACGATCCGGTGATTCGGCTCGCCCTTCATGTTGGCCACAAATCCAACTCCGCAACTATCCTTCTCGGAAGCAGGATCATAAAGACCCTGTTTCTTCGGAAATCCAATCTGACTATTGCTTCTCATCAACCTAAACACAGTATTTCCGTCATAAACGGCCGCCCGAATGAGGGGTCGGGGAGTATATGGATGGAGGAATTTTGAGCAATGAAAGAATAATGCGTTTTTTTGACTATATTGGAATAATAATAAATATTGGGGGCCCTCGGTTGCATCCCAAGCTAACCAATGTCAAATTGCCTCGAATAAATGGGCTCCACGAATTCAAAGTCAGCAACTCCTAAGCTCGCTAACAGTAAAAAATCGGCGTTGCTATCTCTCTTGGCGGACGAAGACCCCTCAGTGCATAAAGTAATTCGCGAGGAAATTATTTCTTATGGCCCCACGGTATCCACATGGCTAAGAGACTATGCGTTGGATGAAAACCCCTTGTTGCGTAGGCGCACCCAGGAAATCATAACTCACTTTGACCGACTCGAAGCGGACACGAAGTTCCACGCTTTTTGCCTAAACCATGGTGAAACTTTTGATCTCGAGGAGGCCTGCTGGCTTTTATCCAAAACGGTTTATCCAAGGATGAATCCCACCGCATACAGCGCCATCCTGGATGACCATGCCCATAACCTTATGCAAAAGATCGATTTCGGGGCCGAACCTGAAGGGATTATAGCATCCATCAACCACTACCTGTTCAAATCCATAGGTTATCAGGGAAACGAAGAGGAATATTATTCAGCGGAAAACAGTTATCTCAACCGCGTTATTGATCTAAGGTCAGGGAACCCCATCTCTCTATGCATTATTTACCTCTTGGCATGTCAACGGTTGGGCCTGCCGGTCACCGGCATCGGTCTTCCTGGGCATTTTCTTTGCCGTTTTCAAAATTCCCGGCAGGAATTGTATATTGACGCATTTAATTTGGGGCGCGTCTTAACCAAGACCGATTGCATGAAATATTTGAAACAATCGGGCTACGAATTTCACGAGACCTTTCTCATGCCATCGAGTCCACGTCGCATCCTGTTACGCATATGCAGCAATCTCCATCAGATTTACCTTCATGATGGACAAAAGAAAGACGCGGCACGATTACAAGGCTACATCGTCTCCCTATCCAAATAACATGATTCATCATGCTTACGCAATTTCCTTGGAAACTTTGCGCCTCCTGCCATAACCTGTTCCCTCTGACCGGGAGTTATAATACCATTGAATATTTTGATCAATCGCGATGGGAACCATCTGGGCCCTTATACATACGATCAAGTCAGCCAGCTGCTCGCTGAAAGAAAGCTACAGGCTTGGGATATCGCGTGGCCTGATGGGGCGCGCGAGTGGGTGACCTTGGACCAAATTGATGGACTCACTGAACGAGCGTTTGCTCTGCGCGACCAGCGGTTGTCTGAGGAAAACGGCCGATCTTCAGCAGGGCATTCTATTCCCAACGCCAAATTCATAACTTCGAGTCAGACCATTCAATCACCTAAACGCGACTGGAGCCGGGTTTGGGTTTGGACCCTAATGGTTTTGATCCTTGCTGGATCGCTATTCATCTGGAACCAGAAGCTCAACAAATCAATACTCATCGATGATCTGAATCAACGTGATGATGGATTGACCTATACGGAAGGCGCAAATCAGCCTTTCAGCGGAACGGCTTATGGGCATTTCAACGACGGCTCACTTTGGAAAAAAGTCCAATTCGAAAACGGCTTGCGTCATGGCGAGCACACCCTTTGGCATATCAATGGAAGTATCGCCCTCAAGGAGAGTTATCATAGCGGAGTGCTCAAGAAAGCCACCAGTTATGACTTTTCAGGCACCCCCTCAGGCCAATACCAGAACGGTGAAGGCATCCTAGTCCTTTACTGGCCCGTGAGCGGCATTCGCTCACAAAAACAAGTCTATAAGAAGTGGAAAATTGTTGAGCACACTATCTGGGACAAAAATGGCCGCATACTTTCCTCCCCCACCTCCCGCCTGCCGACCTCGAATACAATTCACAGCACCAACCAAACAGTCAGTATCCCCAATAGTCCCGTCTTAACCGCTCAAACCAACCAAATCCCGGTACCTGGACTTTTGCCTGCAAGAGGCAAACTCTGGTTAATAGGTAGCAAAGAGAACTCTACTAGTATTGAAGAGATAGATAAGAGGATCGACCTTATTTATGCCAATAAATATTACACGAACATCGTGAATGAATTCGGCAGACCTGATGAAATATTTGAAAATAAGGTATATGTATACAGGAATATGCGGGTTCGACATCTGTCAAAAGACGCTGAACATACTCAAGTTCTTTTTCATTTCGTCAACGGATACGTAAACCTCACCGAAGCACTTCCCTAAACCATTCAATCTAAAGCAAAAAGCCCTCCATATATTTCATAGTCTATCTAGTCGGTTACTGACAAGACGCAGCTAAATTGTGAAGTATTCTATCTTGTTCAAACCCACGTCGTTGTATTGATTCGACCCAATGAGGGCCACAAAACTATTCGTTCTGATGACGGTTGCTGTAATCTTGAACACAGGCTGCTACTCCACTGCTGATGACAAGTCCAAGTTTACCCTTGTGCCGGGACGAGCCGATTCTGTTGAAAGACGGTATGACAAGCCCGTAGCGGAAGTTATGGCCGCTGTCCGTAGTGCCCTCGGGGCAATGGGCACCATAACCGGGGAAGAGGTGACAAAAAATGTCATCACCGCACGAATTAATACTAACTATGTTTGGGTTAAGGTTACCCCAGACAAGCAGGCGCCTGAAGCGATCTCAGCCGTACGGTTCCAAGTACGGACCAAGTCTTCATGGATTGTAGGGGGTCGCCAGCCTGATCTTCAAACCGCCTCGGCAATCGCCGAGCAAACCACTCTGGCCCTAATCGCAGCCGCCAATCCACAACCAATAAACTAAACCATATCCTTGATTCTCGTGAGGCGATTTTTCGCTTCATCGCTAAAAGGCAAATCCGGGTAGCGCGCGATAATCTGCTGCAGACATTGCCGTGCTCCATCGACGTTGTTCTTCTTTAAATGCCAATCTGCCATCAAATTCAACCAACGCGATATATCCCGCGGCTGTTGGAATGGATTTGCAAAAAGCTTGTTCATCTCTTCCCAAGCCAAATCCGGCTTTCCATAACGATCAAAATAAACGCGCGCCAATTGTTCCCGAGTATGGTTGTCAAGTGGATGACCCTCCAATTGCTTGAGGCATTCAGAAACAATCTCACTTGCATCTCTGGGATCATTCGAATCAATAGAAAATTCTGCTCTGGCCAAACGTTGGGCGCATGACAGCTCTATCCCTGTATCAGGAAATTGGTCTCGCAAGCCAGACAGAGTCTCCTTCATCGATTGTTCGTCTCCTTTTTTTTGCTGCCAATCTGCCAACTGATAAAGAGCCCTCGCAATCTGGCCTGGTTCATGCTGAGGCTGTGCTGCAATACAGAGAAGTGTACCCTCTGCAGCAGGAAGATCATTCAGCGATTCGAATTGAATCCGGGCCTTCAGCATTTGCCCTTCGAAATCACATGAAAACTTTTCCAACTCCTCTTCAATCAATTCGATAGCCAACTGAGAATCTCCTTGTCTCCACTTGGATTCAGCCGCCGAATATAATGGCTTGGGCTCGAGTCGTTCCCCTCCTCCCAATAGCGAATTAATCGCGCTTCCTCCCAAAAAGTCCATCAAGGGGCCTACCCAGAGCATTCCAACTAAAACCATTGGAGCAATCATCAATAAAGCTCCTATTTTCCCTCCTCCACCCAGTATCCAAGCCCCAATTAACAGTAATACGCTACTGGCAATTTTAATGATGAAAGGCCCAACGGGATCATCCTCCCAAGCACCTGCTTTTTCACGCTTACTTCGCAGGTGGATGTTTAAAACAAAAAGAGCCACTGCTCCCACAACCCATAACAAGCACAACCAGCCTTTCATTACTTGTTATTTTTAGTTCCGGGAATTTTTTCTAAATCAAAATTGATGGAGGTCCGGGTGTTCGCTTGCTCATTACGCATCTCCATTTCATTGACATGCCACTGCCCATCAACCTTCTTAAAGGACTTGGGTTCAAAAACCTTCAACAGCCTTCCTTCGCCATCAAACAGTTCGGCGCGAATAATCCCCATGGAATCTTCATCCACCCAACTAACAACCTTGCTGTACCCTCCCTGAGCAGCCTTCGCCGGACGACTCACCAACACGCTGCATAGCTCACGTCTCCTTGACTCTCGCTTGATGACATTTTGATGCGGCCACCGAAGCATTTCCAGCCCCAGATCAGCCATCCAAAAATCAGAATCCGCAAAAGGGCGTGTAGCCTGTTTTTCATCGAGTCTTTCAACTTTCTTCCCAACCCCAGTCCATTCATACTGAGTAATCTGACCAATTTTCTGTTTAATTGTTAAGAGCCCCTCATTAATCTTGTATTCATTCACCATAGTTGCCCCTAGAGTAAACGCGCGAAATTGCAGTTTCACAGTTTTGCGGGTGCCCTTGAATGCTCGAAACCTCAACTCCCCTTTTCCATTAATTGCGCCGACCGGCCGCAAGGCCTGCATGTACAAAGCCATTTGTGCCCCAAGTTTCCTTTGTAAAGCTACATCTTCAATAACCTGAATCTCCTTGGCATCAGGATCATTAATAATGTGCTCAGGCTTAACGGCACCCTGAGTAACGTTAGAAATATAAAGAAGCAAAAATATTAAGCAGAAGCGCATATCCACCATGTCTTGGACAACTTAAAAGCCAAACCTACGTCTCGCAAGAGTGGGTTTTTACTCTTGTGCCAATCAAATGTGCCAACTCTCTACAAGTGTGACATATTGACGCAATGACGCACATCTGTTGACCCTTATACACGTTTATACACCAGATTTTCACATACCATTACATGGCATTCTGTTTGCTTTAAGTAATAAACCGATCTGTACAATGGCACAGTCGAAAGGAATTTTATGGGTAAAATTTTAGGTATCGATTTAGGCACCACCAACTCCTGCATGGCAGTTATTGAAGCCGGCGAGGCAACAGTCCTGGAAAATTCTGAAGGTAAGCGTACCACTCCTTCGGTAGTCGCGTTTGCCAAAAATGGCGAACGACTTGTGGGGGATGCCGCCAAAAGGCAGGCTGTTACTAACCCCGCAAACACGATCTATTCGGCCAAAAGATTTATTGGCCGGAAATTTTCAGAGGTGGCTGAGGAATCCAAACGAATGCCCTACAAGGTGGTGGCTGGAAATAACGACGATGCAGCCATTGAAGTAGAGGTGGATGGAGAAAGGAAATCTTACAGTCCTCAAGAAATTGCATCCATGATCCTCGCCAAAATGAAGGCGGACGCAGAAATGCGTCTAGGCGAAACAATCAAGGAAGCAGTCATAACCGTACCGGCATACTTCAACGACACGCAACGACAAGCTACTAAGGATGCCGGTTCAATCGCAGGTCTGGAGGTGTTACGTATCATTAACGAGCCCACAGCTGCCTCATTGGCCTATGGTTTGGATAAAAAGAATGACGAAAAAATTGCCGTTTATGATTTAGGCGGCGGTACTTTTGATATTTCCATTCTTGAAATCGGAGACCAAGTATTCCAGGTCAAAGCCACCAATGGAGATACTCATCTTGGTGGTGATGATTGGGACAACTCAATTATCGATTGGATTGTTGACGAGTTCAAATCTGATTCAAGCATCGATCTGAATGGTCAACCCGATGCCATGCAGCGGATCAAGGAAGAGGCTGAGAAAGCCAAAATCGCCCTTTCCAGTTCACAGAATTACGAAATCAGCCTGCCCTTTATTACCGCCGACCAGTCTGGTCCGAAGCATATAAAAGTAGAGCTCACACGCGCGAAATTGGAGCAACTCACAGACAGCCTTTTTGAACGCACCACTTCGCCAGTAAAAGCCTGTCTCAAGGATGCCGGTCTCAATTCAGGCGAAATTGATGAACTGGTCCTTGTGGGTGGCATGACCAGAATGCCTCGCGTTGTGGAAACGGCCAATGCACTTCTTGGCAAGCAACCCAACCAAGGGGTGAATCCTGATGAAGTAGTGGCAATCGGTGCCGCCATTCAGGGGGGTGTCCTTAACAAGGAAGAAGGTCTGGACAGTGTGTTACTTCTGGACGTGACCCCTCTCTCTTTGGGCATTGAAACAGAGGGCGGCATCTTCACCAAACTCATAGAACGAAACACCACCGTTCCGGCCAAGAAATCCAACATATTTTCCACCGCCGCTGACAACCAACCCGGCGTTGATGTTCAGGTTTTTCAGGGTGAACGCCCGATGGCAAACGATAACAAAAAACTCGGTAATTTTAAACTGGATGGCATTGATCCGGCCCCTCGCGGAATGCCTCAAATTGAGGTGAGTTTTGACATTGATGCCAACGGGATTCTACACGTTAGCGCCAAGGACAAAAAAACAGGCAAGGAACAGAAGATCACTATTAAGGATTCCAGCGGTCTGTCCGAAGACGAGATAGAGCAAATGAAGAAGGAAGCCGAGGAAAACGCCGAGGCAGACAAAAAACGTCAGGAACAGGTCGAATCAAGAAACGAGGCGGATACGATCGCTTACGCGGCAGAAAAGTTTCTTAAAGAGAACGGAGAGAAACTTTCTGATGACACCAAGAGTAAACTCGAAAAATCTGCCGAAGAGCTCAAAGAGAAACTTAAAGGCGACGACCTGGAAGCAATTAACAGTGCCAAGGACAGCGTAAATGAGGCCATGCAAGCCGCCGCTGGCGAAGCCTACCAAACCACCACCGAAGAAGACGATGAAACCAAAACCGGTGATACAGACGGCGAAGATCCTCCCAAGGAGGACCAAGGGCCAGTAGTCGACGCGGAAGTCGTGGATGAAGAGAAAAAATAAATTTAACCTATGGCGAGCGCCACGGGTTTCCATTCAAAAAACCTAACAAACAAACCAAAACAGAAACAATAAAATGGCTAAACCCAAAATCAAGCCTCTCGGTGACCGCGTACTCGTGGAACCTGCCGAAGAAGCTGAAGTAAAGAAGGGCGGAATCATCATTCCTGATTCCGCAAAAGAGAAACCGCAGGAAAGCAAAGTCATCGCACTGGGCACTGGCAAGACTGACGATAATGGCAAAAAAATTGCCTTTGAAGTCAAGGTTGGTGACATCGTTTTGACCAACAAATACGGCGGAACAGAAATCAAGATCGATGGCGTGGAATATAAAATCCTGAATCAGGACGACATTCTCGCGGTAGTCGGCTAAACCCAATAATTTAAATAAAATAATATTATGTCAGCCAAACAACTCGTATTCGACGAAAAGGCACGCCAGAACATCCTCCGTGGTGTTGAAAAACTGGCCAAAGCCGTCAAGGTGACCCTCGGCCCCAAAGGCCGCAACGTGCTCATCGACAAAAAGTTCGGTTCCCCCACTGCCACCAAGGATGGTGTAACTGTGGCCAAGGAGATCGAGCTGGAATGCCCCTATGAAAATATGGGTGCCCAAATGGTTCGTGAGACAGCCAGCAAGACCAGCGACGTGGCTGGTGATGGCACCACAACTGCAACCGTACTCGCTGAAGCCATCTACCGTGAAGGCCTGCGTAGCGTAACCGCTGGTGCCAGCCCAATCCACATCCAACGTGGTGTGCAAAAGGCTGTTGACGCGGCCATCGCACAGCTGGCCAAGATCTCACAGAAGGTTACCAGCAAGGGTGAAATCCAACAGGTTGCGACCGTTTCAGCCAACTGGGAAGCAAGCATCGGTGAAATTATCGCCGATGCCATGGACCAAGTCGGTAAAGACGGCACCATTACCGTGGAAGAAGCCCGCTCCATTGAAACAACCCTCGAAGTTGTGGAAGGCATGCAGTTTGACAAGGGATATCTCTCCCCGTACTTCATGACTGATGCCGACAGCCAAGAGTGTAAACTCGAGGATGCCTACGTGCTTCTCTACGAGAAAAAGATCAGCAGCCTGAAGGATATTCAACCTATCCTTGAGAAAGTTGTAGCAGCCGGCAATAAGCCACTACTGCTTGTGGCTGAAGATATTGAAGGCGAAGCCCTTGCTACCCTCGTGGTAAACCGTATTCGTGGTACTCTGAAGATCTGTGCGGTGAAAGCCCCTGGCTTCGGTGACCGTCGCAAGGCCATGATGGAGGACATCGCCATCCTTACCGGCGGGAAATTCATCACTGAGGATCTCGGATTAAAGCTGGATGGCATTGAAATCAGCGACCTCGGCACGGCGGCAAATATTGTTGTTGAAAAGGAGAACACCATCCTGATTGATGGCGGCGGCAAAGCCAAGGAGATCAAGGGACGCATCGACCAGATTCGTCGACAAATCGAGGAAACCACCAGCGATTATGATCGCGAGAAGCTTCAGGAGCGCCTCGCCAAACTCGCCGGCGGCGTGGCTGTCATCAATGTTGGTGCCGCTACCGAGTCGGAGATGAAGGAAAAGAAGGCTCGTGTCGAAGATGCCCTGCACGCAACTCGTGCCGCGGTTGAAGAAGGTATTGTCGCAGGAGGAGGAACCGCCCTGCTTCGCACCATACCGGCGATCGATAAACTCAAGCTTGATGGAGACGAACAGATTGGCGTGGATATCGTCCGCAACGCTGTGGAATCTCCACTCCGTGCATTGGCCAGCAACGCTGGAGTGGAAGGCGCTGTTGTCGTACAGGAGGTTCTCAGTAAGAAAGGAACCATTGGCTATGATGTAGCTGCCGACAAATACACTGACCTCATTAAGGCCGGTGTGGTGGATCCGGCCAAGGTGACCCGTTCTGCCCTACAGAACGCATCCTCCATTGCCGCACTTCTGCTGACTACAGAGTGCCTGATAACCGATGTACCCGAAGAGGAAAAACCTGCTCCGGATCACGGCCACGATCACATGTAAGGCACATATACTATTCCATTCACAAGAGCCGGCCTTTAATGGTCGGCTCTTTTTTATTGACCCGATATATCAATTATAAAAATTGCAATGTTTTACAGTACCTTGTCACTACATATTAGGATACCATATGCTCACATGAGATCACATCGGCTACTTAAAGGTGTTTTTAGGGAAAAATCTGTGCAACACGTTGCCGAAAAGATGAATCTCTCGCCTTCCACAGTCTACAAGTGGGCCGAATCACCCGACACAGGATCAGCCAGTGGTATCCCAAACCCACTGGACCGTGCATTGGCACTGATCAAAGCAGCTGATGACCCCAAGGTCATACGTTGGTTATGCGAACAAAATGACGGGTTTTTTGTGGAAAACTCAGATCCAACCAATAACGGAAAACCTCATCAGAATCTTGCCCCGGCTACCAGCTTGGTGGTGAAAAAATTTGCTGATCTGCTTTCCACTGTTGCTGAAGCTGCGTCTGATTCCAAAATCAACCACAAGGAAGCAGTACACATTCGTCAGGAATGGGAACAGCTAAAACGTGCAGCTGAAGGTTATGTAAAGTGCTGTGAAGAAGGCAATTTCAAGAAGCTGAACCAGGATTTAAAGAAGGATTGAGCACTCCTAACTCTCTTAAGAATTCGCAGGAGCAACTCACATCTTTATGGCAACAGACCTGCCAGCCTCGCTCTCTTCCAGCTGCACAATTTTCAGGCAAATCATCAAGGTACACAATTTCACCGCCAGTAAAGCCTGAACATTCTTCGAGTGCCTCATAGATTTTTGCTTCCGGCTTAAGCGCTCCAACTTCATAGGAAAGAATGTGCCCCGTAAATATTGGCCAAAAGTCATATGTGCGGGCAATATAGCGTGCCGCCATTTCGTTGGTGTTGGAGAAAGTAAAAGTGGGCATTCCCGCCCGGACTATCTGCCTGTGCATATCAATCATCCCGGAAATAGGAGTAAATATATCTTCGAATAACGCGGCAAAATCCGTCTCACTTCCTCTGAAACCTGTTTCCTCCTTTATCTGCCTAAAAAACTTTGAGGAACCTAACTCACCAGATTCGTACCTGGCGAGTAAGGGCGACTGATTTAAATAAATGTTGAGCTCTGACTCGTTCCACCGGGTTTGCGGAGTCAATTTTCGAACAAGAATTGAATAGTCAAAGTCCAGCAACACTTTGCCGATATCAAAGGCAACTGCCTTGATCATTGAACTTCTCGCCGTCCTTCCAGGGCATGAACAAGGGTAAGGTTATCGGCATACTCCAAACCACTGCCCGCCGGCAATCCGTGGGCAATCCGACTTATAGTAACCCCTTTATCCTTCAATCGCTGCGCCAAATAGTTACTGGTGGCTTCGCCTTCAACATCAGTCCCCAAAGCGAGAATAATCTCCTGCACCCCTTTCAAACGTGATTCGAGTTCGGCGATGCGAAGATCTTCCGGTTCCACTCCATTTAACGGCGAAATTTTCCCCCCCAAAACATGAAACAGCCCATTGAAAGCCCCTGATTTATCAACATTGATTACGTCCACCGCCGTTTCCACCACACACAACGTCTGTGACTCACGTCGACTGTCACTGCATAATCCACAAGGCTGCGATTCGGTCAACGAACCGCATATTCTGCAAAATCCAATTCGCTCCCTTGCTTCCAGAAGAGATTCAGCCAATTGCCTTACCTGACCCGACTCACTCTGAACCAAAAACAGGGCTAATCTTTCTGCAGAACGGGGACCAATTCCGGGCAACTGCCCAAGTGAGGAAATCAATCTTGTAATCGGATCCGGCAGGGACGCCATATATTCATCCCATCCCCGGCAACCCAAAACCGGAAGTCACCTTGCCCATCTCCTCTGCCTGAATCTTTTGCCCTTCCTCAACAGCATTATTAACCGCGAGCAAAACCATATCTTCCAGCGAGTCCACTTCTCCGGGGTCCACTGCCTCCGGATCAATTTTGAGTGACTTAATTACGCCTTTACAGGTTGCCACCACCTTCACTGCCCCTCCTCCACTACTCGCCTCAACAGTGCGCTCAGCAAGAGCTGCCTCCACTTCCTGTGCCTGCTGCTGAGCTCGCATGGCCTGTTTCATTAATTTATTAATACTTGCCATAAATTAAAATCTCCTTAGGTACGCACATCCACGATCTGCCCCTTAAAAACTTCCAGTGCTTTTTTAATCAGGGGATCATTTTTGAATTCCTCCATATCGACCGGCCCTTCCGGTGGTTTGGATGAGGCATCTCCATTCTTTTCAATCTCTGCACCAGATGATCCTCCAACCTCCATTGCAGCCCAGCCGTCGGGGCGATCGGCTATCACATAACTAACTACCCGAACCGATTGGCCTCCTTTACTTAAAGCCTCAATTAAAGCCTTGTTTGTCTCCTTCGTATCAGCCAATTCCATCTGTGGAGCAAATGCTTCAGGAAAACCTATCTTCGCCACGCCTTCATCTACCGACTGCAAATGAGCCTCCTGGAAATACGCACGGGAAAAAACCCCCAACGATTCCATCATATCAACCCAAAGCAATTTTAAGTCAGAAACCACAGGTGATTTTGACTTCACCCCAGAAGATTGCTGTTCAACAGAAGCCTTATTGTCAGCCAGGTCTTGTTTCGGCTCCAAATTTTTTGACTTGGCGGGAATCTTTTTTGGGGCAGAAACAGGCTCTTCAATCACTGCATCACCGCCTTGACCACGAATCTCCTGCAGCTTATCGAGCACATCATTCAGGCTCATTGCGCCTGCCGCATTAATTGCCTTCATCAGGCTCACCTCGACTAAAATCTTCTTAGAGGAAACTCCGCGTAGCTGAAGCTCGCAGTCAGTTAATGTTTCAAGAATACGGGAAACGGCGCCGTGATCAGTCAGGCCCGCCTGTTCTTTGAGTGCAGTTGTTTCAGCCTCAGAGATCTGCAAAATCCCAACATCACCTCGGGACACAAGATATATCAACAGATTACGAAAGTGGTTGAGTAAATCACCCACCAGCCGTGCCAACTCCTTACCCCCGGTCGCAAGCTCGTTCAGTTCGCGCAAAGCTACTGCTGACTCCCCCTTTAAAATAGCATTGGTTAATGAAATCACCTGCCCTTGAGAACTAAGTCCAAACATCGAAAGCACATCAGTTTCTTTGATTTCTTCTCCACAAAAGCTGATGAGCTGATCGAGGGTGCTTTCAGCATCCCGCATCCCTCCATCCGCCCCGCGAGCAATCGCCTGCAACGCCGCCTCCTCTACAGTTACTCCCTCCTCTTTTGCTATGTATTTGAGGTGATCCACAATTTCTGCTGCAGGAATTCGACGGAGATCAAAACGCTGACACCGCGACAGGATCGTGGGCAACACTTTTTCCGGCTCAGTTGTTGCAAAGAGAAACTTTACGTGGGCCGGCGGTTCTTCCAACGTTTTAAGCAAGGCATTGAAGGCGGCTGTTGTAAGCATGTGCACCTCATCAATGATGTAAATCTTAAAGCGACAGGTCGCCGGGGCGTAGGGCGCCGTATCGCGCAACTCACGAACTTGCTCTACCCCATTATTGCTCGCACCATCAATCTCCAGAACATCAAGAGCTCTGCCTTCTGCAATCTCAACACAACGTTCGTCATCTTCAGGAAAATCAACCGAAGGCCCCTCGGTTGCATTCAACGCTTTGGCAAAAATCCGCGCGATTGTCGTTTTGCCTGTTCCTCGCGGCCCGCTGAAAAGGTACGCGTGAGCGATCCGCCCCGAATTAATAGCATTAGACAGTGTTTGGGTGACGTGTTCCTGGCCAACCACATCCGAAAAGCGTTGAGGCCGATATTTGCGGGCTATTACCTGATAAGACACCGTGTTTTTTGGCTGGGAAATTAAGTTAGGCCAGGGTGACCACGGCAGATGCAGATCAAGCTACCGTTGCTGCCTTCCGGCCCTGGCGGGATTTGCAAGCCCGCATTCCATGGGCCCTGACGCACCGATACTGACGCTACCCAAGCAGACCGGCAAGCAGATTCAAATCCAACAGCCCAAGAAATCCTCTATTGGGCACTGAACTTATGCACAGTGGTGGTCTTGTATGTTTCTCCAGGCTTCAGGATGGTGTTAGGAAAATTATCGTGATTCACCGAATCAGGAAAGTGTTGGGTCTCCAGGCAAATAGCTCCGCGGAAAGGGTAAACCTTCCCTCCTTTACCTTTTTGGCCTTTAAGAAAATTACCGCTGTAAAATTGAATACCGGGTTGATCGGTGTAAATCTCCATCACGCGACCACTCTTGGGGTCCTTCAACCGGGCCGCAAGCCGTTGTTCGCCAGCATTCCCATTGAGCACAAAGTTGTGATCATACCCCTTGGGTGCTGTTTTACAGTCCTCAGTTTTAGTTGCCTCCTTATCAGGAATACCCTCACCTATCCCTCTAGATGTTCGGAACTCACGCGGCGTACCTTCCACAGATTCAATTTTCCCAGTCGGAATTAAAGTATCATCAGTGGGGGTATATTTATCTGCATTGAGGGTTAATTCATGATCCAGCACCGTGCCACTACCCGATCCGGCAAGATTAAAGTAGGCATGGTTGGTTAAATTTACCGGTGTCGCTTTATCCGTGGTTGCCTCATAATCTATGCGCAACTCGTTTTCATCGGTAAGCGTATAGGTTACCTTTATACTCAGATTGCCAGGATAACCTTCCTCCCCGTCAGGAGTGGTAATACTAAAGGTCACGGCCTGTGCGTCAGTTGCTGACTCAGCCTTCCATACCTGCTTGCTCAGAGCTTTACCTTCACCTCCATGCAGATGGTTGGGATCATTATTTGTAGCAAGCGTATACTCCTTGCCATCGAGGGTAAATTTTCCCTTGGCAATGCGATTACAAACACGACCGGTAGTACAACCAAAGTATTGGTTGTCTTCCCCTTCGTACCCAGAAACGTCATCAAAACCATTCAACACATCGACAAAGTTACCGTCTTTATCAGGAAGGTGCAGCTCAACCAGTGTCGCACCATAAGTGGCGACTTTGACAATCAGTCCATTCTTGTTTTTTAAGGTATAAATCTCGGTAGATTCGCCACCTTTGGTTTTCCCAAAGTCAACTGAAGTATTGGCCCCAGATTCAGGCTCAACGGATGAACCAGGATCAGGATTTGGGCTGGGAAGACAGGCATTCATAAAAAGTATAGCAGCTACGGCCGCCGAATATTTCAGGACAAAGGAAAAGTTGATCTGCATGCCTCAGATGATGCATGAGCAATTCCGAGAGTCAACCCGCTACGGATGGGTTACTGCTAAAACATAGTTTTCTGAAGAAAGGTACTTTTGAGCCACTTCCTTCACTTTCAACGTAGTCAGCTCCATTATTCTCTCCTCATCTTCCTCACTGGAATCATAACCCAGCCCGTATAACTCATCCAATCCTGAAGCCATCGCCAGCCCACCCAAATCTTGCCGACTAATTTTACGCTGCCCCATCATCTTTGACTTGGCCCGTCCGAGCTCTTCCTCACTCAGGCCTTTATCACATAATTTTGCAGCTTCAGAAAGGAGTTCTTTTTCAACTTGCGCAAGCTGCTCAGGTGAAGTTCCTGCGTAAAAGGCAAAGGAGCCAGGTGTCAGGCCAGGCTGACTTTGGGCCCCAACATAATAGGCCAACCCCAGCTCCTCACGTATTCGCATAAAGAGTCGACTGCCCAAATCACTGCACGCTTCACTTAAGAGCTCTAAGGCGTAACGGTCTGCATCAAAAAATGTAGTTCCCCGATATGCCAATACCGCGACAGCCTGCTCCTTGTCAGCCTGAACAGCAACCCTTCTATTGCCATTGGCCCCCGGCATCAGATTTGGAACCTTTATTTTGCCACCAGATTTCCAAAGCCCAAAGGCGCACTCTAATTTGGCACGGATCTCAGATTCTTTAATGTCTCCAAAGATGGAAATCACTGTATTATTGGGAACAGACAGCTCCCCGTAATAAGCTCTCAAATCCTCGACACGAATTCCAGCCACCGATTCCTCTGTTCCCAGTGAGTCCAACCCATAACCATGTGCTCCAAATAGATTTTCGCGCATTAGACGAAATGTCTTTTGAAGCAACTTATCATTTTGAGCTTTTATCGCCGCCAACTGAACAGATCTTTGCCTCTCCAATGCCTCGAGCGGAAATGATGGGTTTAAAATTACATCAGCCATTAACTCCAATCCCAGAGCGGAATCATCACTCATCACCTCAACTGAAACGCCAAAGGAATTATTTCCCCCATAAGCATCTATCCCGCCTCCAACACTTTCAATTTCCTCGGCAATCTGTTGTCCGGTACGACTTGATGTCCCTTTAACCAGCAGTTTAGCCATTAATTGCGTAATTCCGTTATTACCCATTTTTTCAGCCAACACTCCGCCTTGAAAAACCGTCCGCATCTGTATGAAGGGAAGACGATGGTCTTCCTTGAACAACAGTTTCAACCCGTTGGGAAATTCAATTTTATGTATTGGTTCACTTTTATAGCTCATCCTGGATCCAATCCCTGAAGGAGCGACTCCTTCTGGAACCAAAGCATAAAGCGTGCGATTTTTAGGCTGGAGATAATCGCAAGCCACGCGCCTAACATCTTCTGGAGAAACTTCTTTTACTGCCTCGAGATATCGATCCGTAAAATCCAAATCATTCACCGAAATCCATGAGTCCCCAAGGTTTTGCGCCTGGCCTTCCATTGTTTTACGCGTGGCCAAAGTCGAGGAAACAAACTGTTTAACCACTTTCCCGAGTTCTTCCGGGCTCACAAGCTCTGACTTCAGTTTGTCCAATTCCTCCAGCAGGGCTGCACATGCATCATCAAATTTATCCGGGTTAACTATTGCACTCATTCCGAAAAGCCCGTTCTCAGCCGGAGTATAAGTCCAGGCATCAGCTGAGTTCACCACCCCCTTGCTCTCTCGAACATTCTGGTACAAGCGACTACTCCGGCCACTTCCCAACAATGTAGCCATAACATCCAGTGCCGGTAAATCCGGGTGACGCACGTCAGGCACATGCCATGAGTAATGTAAATGACTCAACTGTGTTGATGTCTCCTCAATCACTTCACGACTGGAAGTTTGACGGGGTTCAGAAGGAATCAACCGAGGACATGCCGGTTTGTTTTTATTGGCTGCATACGCATCTGAAACCTGTTGAATCACCTCGTCAGTTTCCACATCTCCGACAATGGTATAGAAGATATTGGCAGGAATATAGCGACTCCGATAGTATCCCACGATGTCCTCGCGCCTTAATTCTTCAAAAATATCCGGGTACCCAATGACCGTGTACCGATATGGACTAACGGTATAGGCGATTTCGAAAAGCCTTCGACTTGCCCGGCGCCCTGGATCGTCATTGCCCATATCGATTTCCCTCCGGATCACGTCCAGCTCCTTCTTCAGCTCCCCTTCAGGCAGCGTGGCGTGCTGCATAATGTCACATAAAATATCGATCGCTACCTTTGCCCCGGTATTGGGCACATCAATATAATAGACCGTACGATCAAAAGAGGTGTAGGCGTTCATGTATCCGCCAGCTTCCTGCACTTCCTGATCAATTCGACCCACCCCTCGCGACTCAGTACCTTTAAAGAGCATATGTTCCAGGATATGGGAGAGCCCCGCTCCCAACCATTCCCCCTCATGGATACTCCCGGTCCGCGCCCAAGCCTGAACCGAAACCACAGGTGCACTGTGATCTTCCCTAACGATAATGGTGAGCCCATTGTCCAGCGTCACCAAACGTGTATCTCCCGCAGCATTAAGTCGGGTAAAAGAATTAGATGAACCAGCAACCATAGACCTCTTCAACTTAACGGGACAACAAAAGCGCGACCAGCCTATTACTTATCAGACGCTTCAGGCTCAGGAAGATGTCCGGACCGATCAGGATTTTCATCTGATACCGGGGTAATATTACGTGACCCTGACACAGAGGATTCATCAGGAGAACGCGGCGGCAGGAACGGCTTTTGAAAGACATCTTCGAAATCATATCCTCCCTTAAAATCGTCACGAGAGTCCTTGTCGGTTTTTGCCAATAATTCATATTCCACCATGTTGAAGACAATTTCACCAAAATCTTCGCAACGGTGTATCCCCCACTCTCCAAGCACCACCAAGGCCATTGGCCCATACTGCTCCAAGGCATACGCGCGCATCCCTTCCAAGAGTTCCTGACCGGAGATATGGCGTGCGACCACTGTTTCCTTTTGTGATATGGACTGCTGCGTATACCCCAACCCCTCACGAACAAAATAATACGCAGCATGTTGATATCTTGAGTCAGCTGCGACAATTATATCCAACACTTCTTCGTATGTTTGCTCTTCTATCATTAATCTGAGACCAAAGCGGCTTCAGTAGTTGGATTGGCCAACCGCCACGTTTTCACTGCAAATCCAGTTGCCAATAGTATCAATACCACAATAAGCACTTTTTGCTCCTGTGGAGTGAGAAACTGCATGGACCAATTTAACAGACCGATCATCCAACTGCAATATTCACTAGCTTATTCGGCACCACGATGACTTTCTTTACCTTTTTTTCCACTATAAATTGCTGAATCTTATCGCATTCAAGGGCCAATCTCTCAATTTCCTCACTTTGCGTCCCGGGCGAAATAATGATATGGCCACGTAATTTTCCGTTTACCTGAACAGGAAATTCGATGGTGTCCTCGACCAAATATGATTCGTCATACTCGGGCCATGCCTGATAAGTCAAGGTGCCTCCATTTACATTACCCAAACGGAACGCCAAATCCTCTGCCAAATGAGGTGCGAAGGGATATAATAAATTCAGAAATGGTCTTAACACCTCACGAGGACGTGACTCCCACTTCAAGGCATCATTAACAAATACCATCAGGGCGGAAATAGCCGTATTGAAACGCATCCCATCCAGATCCTCGGTTACCTTCTTGATACAGGCATGTAGTGCCTTAAGTTGTTCGTCGTTGGGAGCATCATCGGTAATTGCATCGTGCAATTTCAAATCAGCGAGCAATGACTCTGCCTGATTAGGTGCAGAGGTAACCGCCTGCTCATAATCCCTGTAACTGCCTTCATCTATAAAGAGCCGCCAGGCTCGGCCCAGAAAACGATACACACCCTCCACCCCCTTTGTGCTCCAGGGCTTCATCATCTCCAGAGGTCCCATAAACATTTCATACAATCTGAAGGCATCCGCCCCATATTCATCAATGACGATATCCGGATTCACCACATTACCCCGACTCTTGCTCATTTTCTGACCATCTTCCCCCAGAATAATACCTTGATTCACCAAACGTTGGAATGGTTCAGGGGCAGAAACATACCCAAGATCAAAAAGGACCTTATGCCAAAAACGTGCGTAAAGCAGATGCAACACCGCATGCTCGGTACCTCCCACATACAAGTCCACGTTCATCCAGTATTTCTCTGCCTCCTCACTCACGAAACAATCTTCGTTCTCAGCATCGAGGTAGCGAAGGTAATACCAACAGCTCCCCGCCCATTGAGGCATGGTGTTGGTCTCGCGAGTGACTCCATCAGGCAAATTGACCCAATCGACCGCTCGGGCCAGCGGCGGTTCCCCGTCTTCGGTTGGCTTGTAATCAGTTAACTCTGGTGGCAACAAGGGCAAGTCCGATTCATTAATCGCCTCGTGATGACCCCCACGCCACACAATGGGAAAGGGCTCACCCCAATAACGTTGCCTGCTAAAGAGCCAGTCGCGGAGTTTAAAATTGATGGTGCGCTTTCCTCGTTTCTTCTCCTCAAGCCAATCGATGATCTTGGTCTTGGCATCAGGAGTCGGCAAACCATTTAGAAAACCACTCTCCACACTCGTCCCATCGCCAGTAAAACCCAAAGACTCTTCACCACCGGAAGCCTCGACCACCACGCGCACAGGCAGTTCAAATTTCTGTGCAAACTCCAAGTCCCGATCATCGTGCGCAGGCACCGCCATAATTGCACCCGTCCCATAGGAGGAAAGCACATAGTCTGCGATCCAAATCGGTATAGATTCCTCATTAACCGGATTGATTGCGTGGGCACCAGTGAATACCCCCGTCTTTTCCTTCGCCAACTCCGTCCGCTCCAGATCACTTTTCCGGGCAGCATTCGCACGATATTCTTTCACCGCTTCACACTGATCTTCGGTGACCAAGGCATCCACCAACTCATGCTCGGGAGATAAAACCATGTAAGTTGCCCCAAAGAGCGTATCAGGCCGGGTTGTAAACACCGTGATTTCTTCATTCAACTCTTGGATTCGAAACACAACTTCGGCACCTTCACTGCGACCAATCCAGTTTCGCTGCATTTCCTTGAGTGAATCACTCCAGTCAATGGCATCCAAATCATCCAAGAGGCGTTGAGCAAATGAAGTAATGCGCAGCATCCATTGACGCATTGGCCTGCGAACGACAGGGTGCCCTCCCACTTCACTCTTTCCATCCACCACCTCTTCATTAGCCAACACCGTGCCCAGTTCCGGACACCAATTCACCGGCGCATGAGACACAAAGGCCAGCCGATGATCATCAATGTACGCGCGTTTGGCCTCCTCTGTCTCGACATCCTCTGGAATATCCAAAGTATCGATTGGCTCAGCCTTATTGGTAACTGGATTAAACCAGGAATGATAGAGCTTGAGAAAAATCCATTGGCTCCACTTGAAATACCCCGGGTCGGTCGTATTCACTTCACGACTCCAGTCATAACTGAATCCGAGGCTCTTAATCTGCCGCTTAAAATTTGAGACGTTTTCCTCGGTCGTCTGGCGCGGGTGCTGCCCGGTCTTGATCGCATATTGTTCAGCCGGCAACCCAAAAGCATCCCAACCCATTGGATGCAGAACATGCTTTCCCTTCATCCGCTGGTAGCGTGCGAGCATATCGGTCGCCGTGTAGCCCTCCGGGTGCCCTACGTGCAGACCAGCCCCAGATGGGTACGGGAACATATCCAGTATGTAATACTTTTCGAGCGATTCAGGCGCGGCCTGTTCATGCCGAATGGAAAAAGGATGATCCTCTGCAGGCGACTGACCGGGATTGAAGGCACGAAAAGTCTCCTGCTCATCCCAGTGGGCCTGCCACTTAGGCTCAATCAAATGAAAAGGATATTGTCGACGCATCTGTGCCATGGGGCGGGGATAATGGTAAAAACCGACCTCTGCTGCAATGGCCGATTGTCAGTAACCTAACATTGGCCCTCGAGTCGACTTCAATGACATTACATGTCCCAGCGCTGAGGATTGCTCTGACATGGAATGGATTAGTACGCCCGAAGCTTGGATTGCCCTGCTCACACTCACGGCCCTGGAGATCGTTCTGGGCATCGACAACATCATCTTCATCAGCATCCTTGTTGATCGTCTCCCCGATCACCAACAGAAAAAAGCCCGTCTTATCGGCCTTGGTCTGGCAATGGTCATGCGCATTCTCCTGCTGCTTTCACTCAGCTGGGTAATGGACCTGAAAGATACGATTTTTGCAGTCATGAACCATGAAGTTTCGGGGCGTGATTTAATCTTATTGGGGGGCGGTCTATTCTTGATATGGAAATCCACACAGGAAATCCATCACTCACTGACCGGCAAAAAGGAAGAAGACCAATCAAACACAACAGTAACTTATGGGTCTGTCCTCGCTCAGATTGCCATCTTAGATATTGTGTTCTCGCTGGACTCTGTCATCACCGCAGTTGGCATGGCCAAGGATATCCCTGTAATGATCATCGCCATCATCATCGCCGTAGGCGTAATGATGCTGGCGGCGCAATCGATCGGCGAGTTTGTGGAAAACAACCCCACCATCAAGATGCTCGCCTTGAGTTTTCTGATTTTAGTGGGAACCGCACTCCTCGGTGAGGGCATGCATTTCCACATCCCCAAAGGCTACATCTATTTCGCCATGGCCTTCGCAGTAGTCGTGGAATTACTGAATTTAAAAATGCGGAAAACCAGCACAGAAACGTTGAAACTGAATCGTAAAAACCCTTGATTGACTTAATTTGAATAGGGGCCTAACTAGGGGTAGCACAGTATGGAAACTTGGGTAATCTGGATCATTGTCGGGGCAATCTTTGTTATTGCTGAAATCTTTTCTGCCAGCTTCTTTGCTGGCCCCATCGGATTCGGATGCATTGTGGCTGCCATTCTCGCTGAGCAAGAAGCGACCACAGCAGTTCAGTTCGCTTCCTTTAGTATAACGACGGTTGTCATGTTGCTTGCGATACGACCGGTTGTCATGAAGATGATGCAGAGCAAATCAGATGATCAGGTAAGTGGAATAGAAACCTACGTGGGCAAACAAGGTAATATTACTGAGAGGGTCGACCCTCAAGCCGGCACGGGCCGCATCAAAATTGGCGGCGAAAGCTGGCGTGCCATTTCAGACAAAAATATTGTAATCGAAGAAGAATCCCTGGCCACAGTCGTCCGGATTGAAGGATCCAAGGCCGTGGTCAGTGTAAGTGAAAACCCCTAAACTCAAAACAAATCATGGAATATTCCCCCACTCCCATCCTCGCCGCTGACCTAACCACTGTGTTGCTGGCCATTACAGCACTATTTGTCATTTCCGGCATCCTAATGTGCGTGAAGGTCGTCAAACAGGCCCAGTGCATGGTTATTGAAAAATTTGGAAAATTTAACCGAATCCTTGAAAGCGGCCTGAATATTATTGTCCCAGTCATGGACAGTCCACGAGCTATGCAGTGGCGCTATAAAAAGGTGGATATCAGCGGTGTGGAATACGTCATGACTGCCCCGCAAACGACAATTGACCTTCGGGAACAGGTCTTCGATTTCGCCAAGCAAAACGTGATCACCAGGGATAATGTAACGATCGAGATTGATGCCATGCTCTATTTCCAAATCACGGATGTAAAAGCGGCAGTTTATGAGATAGCTAACCTGCCTGACGCCATTGAAAAGCTGTGTAAAACCAGCCTGCGTAATGTGGTGGGCAAACTGACCTTGGATGAATGTCTGACCTCCCGTGACAAGATCAACTCTGAACTCCTACAGGTGATGGATGACGCCACTGATAAGTGGGGGGTGAAAGTAAATCGGGTTGAACTGAAAGACATCACTCCACCGATGGATATCCAGCAAGCCATGGAAAAGCAAATGCGTGCAGAACGTGACCGACGCGCAGCCATCCTGAATGCTGAAGGCGAAAAACAGGCTGCCATTCTCCAAGCTGAAGGTGTGCGGGAATCTCAAATCAAACAGGCTGAAGGCGAAAAACAAGCCCTGGTTCTTGAAGCTACTGGTCAAGCCGAAGCACGCATCAAGGTGGCTGAAGCCGAACGCAACGCAATTCAACTGATACAGGAAAGCTTAAGTGGCACCAAAAGTGATCCTGCCCAATATCTGGTCGCCATCCGTTATTTGGAATCCCTTAAGGAGATGACTTCCGGCAAGGATAACAAGGTGGTTTACGTTCCTTACGAGGCCACTGGTGTTCTCGGATCCCTAGGCGGCATCAAGGATTTATTAAGCGGCATCGGCGGCAAAAATTAATGCCATCCCAGATCGTTATTGCCAGTGGCAACAGCCATAAAGCACATGAGATTCAAAGCCTGCTGGGCAAGGAGTATACTTACCTAACCCTCAAGAGTTTCCCCGAGGCTCCCGAAGTAAAGGAGGATGCTTCCAGCTTCGCCGGCAATGCCGTGAAGAAAGCCCTCAGTCTGGTCAACTGGCTAAAACAAAATGAGAGCCTCTCCGAAGGCTGGATATTGGCTGATGATTCGGGACTGGAGGTGGATGTACTTAATGGTGATCCGGGGGTACACAGTGCAAGGTATGCCTCGGAGCAAGGCGCTGAAAACAGCACCGATGAAGCCAACAATGCCCGACTATTGTTGGAACTGGAAGGAAAGGAAGCGCATCATCGCACTGCCCGTTTCCGGTGTGTCATTGCAATGGCTCAAGCCGGAGAATACTCCCAGCCCCACATCTTTGAAGGATCCTGCGAAGGGCGAATCGCCCAATCAGCCACTGGCGAACACGGCTTTGGTTACGACCCCCTTTTTATCCCCAACAATTACAACAATTCCTTTGGCGAACTGGGTCCAGAGATAAAAAGCGAACTCAGCCATCGTGCAGCCGCACTGCGCCATCTTAAGGATTGGCTGGACAAACTCTAGGGGTCCAGTAAATCACCAAGATTAGTAATCCCATCCCCTCCCGGTTTGGGGTTGAGCGTCTTCTTGAGATAACCCACTGCATCAGGGATTCGCTGAATAGTTTTTGGCAACGAAGCCCCACAGGCATTGGGATGCCCTCCCCCCTGTAACAGCTTGGCAATCGGCAAAGCCTCGCCATTCCGGCTTCGCAGGCTGACGCTGACCGAACGATTAAATGTACTGGCAGTCAGTATAACTGGATGAGGGGTTATTTCCTCCTCAAGAATACGGTGAACCACGGCATTGGTGTCACCTATCGGGGATTCGACCATCGCCACCGTATCGGAAAGCGACGTAAGATGTGCCTTGGCAAATTCATAACCCAGCGGATTCTCCACTTCGCGGCGCGTGCGAATAACCTGCAACAAGGGGTGATCTACCAACGATTCCAAATCACCGTCAACGAGCTTGGCAATATTCCAGAAGAGATACTGTTTAATTAAACTCCCATAATCAATGGATTCAGTGAACTGGGGGTCATCAGTCAGGTACAGATCTCCAACATTGGTAAAATGCACCAACTGGTCGAGCTTCTCGTTGCCCAGGCCATGTTCCTTGCAAAGCTCGTAACAGAGCAAGGTAGCCGACTTGGAGTGATCGAGGATAAGGCGGGCATTTTGAGGCTCATGATCAGTTTGATGATGATCCACGATCAGCCAGTTATCACGATCCATCCGTTTGCAGAAATTCAAGTCACACACCCATGCACAGTCCTCACGTAGGGGGCGTTTATCAAAATTGGTATAATTCCATGCCTGCAATTTGGTTTTTTGATTGAACAAATGGTTAGCCAACCGCTGCAGGAGGTGTCCGGACACAAATCCATCCAGATCACTTTCGTGGGTGATAACCACTTCAGGCTGAGGCAAATCGCTCATGGGGGCGACACGCTAACTGCCTGAAGCCTCATCGCCAATAGTTATTTTCTTTTCGGCCTCCGGTTCATCACGCATGCTCTGAGCACTCATGAGTATGTTTGATTTATCTGATGATGTTGCAGTGGTAATCGGGGCTACCGGCGCTCTGGGAGGAGCTTGCGCAGGAGCCCTGGCTGAAGCAGGTGCAAAAATTGCCGTAGTGGGCCGCAGTGCCGAACGCGGAGAAGCGCAAGTGAAGGAAATTTCCAAATCCGGCGGTACAGCCCAGTTTTTTGCCTGTGATGCGATGGATCCGGACAGTCTCAAGACATGCCACGAGGCGGTAAGCTCTGAACTGGGCCCACCCACGATTTTATTGAATGCAGCCGGAGGAAATGATCCTGACGCAACTGTGACCCCGGAGATGCCCTTTGAAAAAATTCCGCAACCGGCCTGGGCCAAGGTATTTGACCTGAATCTGGTGGGAGGATTCCTTTTGCCGTGTCAGGAATTTGGACCGGCTATGTGCGAACGCGGCAAGGGAAGCATCATCAATATTGCCAGTGTTACGTCTCATCTCCCTCTGTCGAAAGTCATTGCCTATTCCGCCTCCAAGGCAGCAGTGCTTAGTGCCACGCGCTTTCTGGCGCGCGAATGGGCGACAAAAGGCGTGCGAGTCAACAGCATCACGCCCGGATTTTTCCCGGCAGAACAAAACAAGAAGCTGCTCTATAACGAGGACGGCACCCCCAGTGACCGCGCCAAGGCCATCTTTGGCCATACGCCGATGGGCCGGTTTGGAGACCCCAAGGAATTGGCCGGAGCAGCGGTCTACCTAGCCAGTGAACAAGCGGCAAGTTTTGTGACTGGTTCAGACATCGTAGTGGATGGAGGATTCCTCTCCCAAACGATTTAATGAACGTCCTTTCCCTAGCCGCAAACCCAGGCCAATCACTTGGCGATGAGAATATCTCCAAGCTTGTTGGAGACGCGCTCCCGATAGAAAACTATCGCGGACAAAAAATTCTACTGATTGTTCCTGATCACACCCGTACCGCACCAGTGGGGCTTCTCTTTAAGAACATCCACCGTCAAATTGGAGAAGCCACTGCGGCACTGGATGTAATGATCGCATTGGGCACCCATCCACCGATGGATGAAGAGGCGATTTGCAAACGACTGGAGATTTCACCGGCAGAGCGACGCGAAGAGTACGCGAAAGTACAGTTCCATAATCATGAATGGAATAATCGCCATGCGCTGCGGGAGATTGGGGTAATCCCTGCCTCCGATATTGCTGAACTGTCCGGGGGGCGCTTCGAGATGGAGTTGCCGGTAACAATCAATCGACGGCTTTTTGATTATGATCAGGTCATTATTGTTGGGCCGGTTTTCCCACACGAGGTTGTTGGGTTTTCTGGCGGAAATAAATATCTCTTCCCCGGCGTCAGCGGTCCGGAGTTACTGAATTTTTTCCATTGGCTGGGGGCCGTCATCAGCAACCCAAAGATTATTGGTCACAAATGGACGGCCGTCCGCAAAGTAGTTGATCGAGCCGGTGGAATGGTGTCAGTGGACAAACGCTGCTTTGCCATGGTCGTACGACCGGACAAGTCACTGGCTGGATTATTTTTTGGCACGCCTGAAAGTGCGTGGGATGCCGCAGCCGACCTGTCGGATAAAACACATATTGTCTATAAGGACAGGCCGTTTCACACCATCCTCTCCTGCGCACCGCCAATGTATGATGACATTTGGGTCGGGGGTAAGTGCATGTATAAACTTGAGCCCGTGTTGGCTGATGAGGGTGAACTGATCATATATGGTCCTCATATCAACTCCATCAGCCACACCCACGAGGCAGGAATTCAGGAAGTCGGTTATCACTGCTCAAGCTGGCTGCTTGAACACTGGGAGAAATACAAGAACCATCCGTGGGGGCTCCTGGCCCATTCCTCCCATGTAAAGGGGATTGGGCAGGTCATCGATGGGGTCGAAAAGCCGCGAGCAAATGTTACTCTTGCTACAGGATTGTCAGAGGAAGTCTGTCGCCAAATCAACCTTGGATACCGTAACGCAGAATCCATCAATATCGAGGACTACGCCGATCGCGAGGATGAAGGGATACTGCTCGTCCGTAAAGCCGGCGAGATGCTCTACCGACTGAATGATCCACCCGCTTGGGCTCTACCGTAGTCTCCGCAGAATCTCTCTTTGACAACCGCCATCGCCCTCTCCAAGCTTCTTTTAGCCCTCTAGTTATGACTGCACTGACCGACTCCCAACTCTCTACCTTTCAAGAGGAGGGTTACCTGATCGTACGGAGTCTTTTTGACATCGAAGAAGCGAATATTCTTCGACAAGCGGCCAAGACCGAATCGGCTTTTGAGGAAAAAGTTTATGATCTAGACGATGGCGAGGGAGGACAGCAACGACTGGTGCTCTGGAATTCCGCAGGTGAAGATTTATGGGGCGCCATTGCCCGCTCCAGCCGCATCGTAAACACCATGGAACAATTGTTTGGTGATGAGGTTTATCATTACCACAGCAAGATGAGTATCAAACAGCCACGAACCGGCGGGGCCTGGTCGTGGCATCAGGATTATGGTTACTGGTATCAGAATGGATGTCTCTATCCCGATATGGGGTCGGCTTTTATTGCCGTTGACCCCAATACAAAGGAAAACGGATGCCTGCAGGTACTGAAGGGCTCACACAAGCTGGGCCGTGTGGAACACGGCCGGTTCGGTGACCAAACAGGAGCGGACCCCGAACGCGTAAAGGAAGCGGCCAAAGTGATGGAACTGGTTTATGTGGAGCTTGACCCGGGCGACACACTCTTCTTTCACAGCAACCTCCTCCATCGCTCAGACCAAAACACCTCGGAGCACCCCCGCTGGTCGCTCATCTGCTGCTACAACACCAAGCATAATAATCCTTATAAGGATTCTCATCATCCAAGCTATACTCCTTTAGTTAAACTCCCCGATGGTGCAATCAAGGAAATGGGCGATCAATTATTCAGTAACGGCACAGATTTCTGGAACCCAAAGAAGGACGCCACCACCGGTGCCGGCGAGAAGGCCGAAGCATGAACCTCAACATCCACTCACCCCTGCCCGAACGCAAAGACTGGCGTATTGGCTGCATAGGCAGTGGATTCATTATGAACGACTGCCATTTGGTCGCCTATAACAAAGCCGGATTCAACCCAACCGCCGTTGCCAGTCGCACAAAAGAGAACGCTGCCAATTGTGCTCAAAGACACGGTATCGATATCGTCTACGATACAATCAACCAACTCCTTGATAATGAATCCATCGAGGTACTGGACCTTGCGGTTCCACCGGACAATCAACTTGAGATCATCAAGGCTGCCTGTTCCCGAGGCACCGTGAAGGGAATTCTCGCTCAGAAACCGCTGGGTTCGAATTATGCGGAAGCCCTTGAAGCTGTGAAAGCCTGTGAAGCAGCTAATATCGTTTTGGCGGTGAACCAAAACATGCGCTATGACCAGTCGGTTCGCGCCGCCAAGACACTGCTTGAGAACGGAACCATTGGTAAACCTGTACTGGCCACCATCGACATGCGTGGCATCCCTCACTGGATGCCCTGGCAGGAACGGCAGGGCTGGGTGACGCTGCGAATCATGTCCATCCATCACATGGACACTTTCCGGCTTTGGTTTGGAAACCCTGAGAGAATCTATTGCACCACCCAACCCGACCCCCGTACCTCCTTCCCTCATACTGATGGCATTGCCAGTTATATTCTGGAATACAAAAGCGGCCTGCGCTGCATTGCCATTGATGACACATGGACCGGCCCCGCCCGTGAAGGAGCCCCGGCAGATATCGGTATTCAATGGCGCATTGAAGGACTGGAAGGACTGGCCATGGGTGATATTGGCTGGTGTCAGGATCCCTATACCACTCCATCCTCAATCCGCTATGCTACCAAGGGTGATAATGATTTCACTTCCCCCACCTGGGAGGAGAGCTGGTTTCCTGATGCCTTCATTGGCACCATGGCACAACTTTTAATCGCTCTTGAAACCGGTGAACAACCTGCTATCGCCGGACGCGATAATTTAAACACCATGGCCCTGGTTGAAGCGGCATACCAAAGCGCAAAAGAGCACCGGGCCATTGAACTGAAAGAGATTACAGGAGAATAGTATTTATGAAACTTGGGATGATTAATTCGGCTTGGGAGCAACACGGAGTCGGACTGGTAGACGGCTTGCATAAAACCAAGGAACTGGGCTTCGATTGCGTGGATATTTTTCAGGATCCACTCGATGACAACGCGGAGGATCGTATCGGCACCGTCAAACAAACCTGCGATGAACTGAAACTGCCCATCATCAGCGTGGTGGGGGT
>JASLKQ010000080.1 GCA_030747505.1 Verrucomicrobiota bacterium
AGGTCGGCAGAGCAGGGTAAGGCTTCCCATTTCATCGTCACTTTCAGGTCCCCATCGTACCCGCTTTGGAGGCAGGTTTGGGTTGTTTGGGTTTTGGGCTGAATTATCCCAGATGACGGTTGATTCCAGCTTGGTGCCTTTGGGGAGACTGACGAAGTCTTCAAACTGATACTGCTCCTGCCAGGAAAAATCCCAGTCGGGGATGTTTAGCAAAAACAACTTTTTTCCATTAGGAAGTGTGGCACTCATACTCAATTTCTTGCCCAAGTAATGGGCATGTGCACTGACTGCGAAGGCTTCTACGTTAATTGGCAGGGTGAAGCTGTCTTTGACGGTATAGGCTTTTTCACCAGCTGGTATATCTACTCCTGAAATTGCTCCAAACACGGGAGGCAATTGCACTCCGGTAAAAGCTGTCTTGGGGGGCTGATCGGTAAAGTAAAGCCCAACAGAGGATTGATCCTGTTCGGGCTTGCCTGAAGGATGGTAATGCATCGCGAGCACCAGATCCGCATCCTTGGGGAGCCGCCATGCCAGGTCAGCCGGCAGCTTATTGGGTTGTCCTCCAGCGGCCCAGCCGCCCAGAGACCCAATCCCGCGACCTTGACGACGCATCCGCCGAAAGCCGGGTGTTTTTTCCCTTTTGTCCAGTCGACGGGCTTCACCGGTTGTATCGTAGCTAAAAAGGCAATGATGAACCACGGTACGGGCATCGGGACGGAATTCTATGGCTTTTAACCATTTATCTTTGGGTAAATTCAACGGTACGACAAAGCTGCGATAGATATCACGACCGGAGGCAGGCACAGGAAAGGGTTCTGTCATTTTAACTACCAAATCAGGTTTGCCCAACTGCCACCCGGTGACAAATTTTGGCATGTTTGGTAGTTTGCTTGGGTCGCCTTCAGGCATGCCAGCCTCAACCCAATTACTGATTGTAGTGATTTGTGCGTCAGATAGGCTGCGGTCTCCGTGAAATTTAAATGAACCTTTTTGAGCGTGCCAGGGTGGCATGACGCGTTCCTCGGTTACACGGGCAATCAACTTGCCCCGTTTTCGAACATCATTATAGTCCATTAACTTGAATGGGCCGGATTCGCCAGGTCGATGGCAGGAGGTGCAGTTTTGGAAGATGATGGGAGCCACATGCTCAGTGAAGGTGATCTCCTTTGCGCTTAAGGGCAGGGTGATGGCACTCAGGATAATTAGTGTCTTGTTCATTTTAGTTTTGGAATGTAGCACCCGATGCATTCACCTTGCGCAGGGGGAACCTTTTTGTTGGCCAGTACAGCGTCAATCGCATTTCTCAGGTCGTGTTGTGTAATAACCCTGCGGGGCTTCCCGAAATCCTCATAAAAATTATTTATCCGGCCACGATATACTATTTGTCCCTTACTCACGATGACTGCCTCTGGAGTCACCTCCGCGCCGGTGGCCTTAACCAGATGATGCTTGTTGTCCAGTACACTCCTTATTTCAGTAAGGCCAAAATCCTTTTGGTGGGTTGCGAGCTCGTTTTTCGTTGTTTGCGGGTCTGCGTAAACAAGGGTGAACGCAACCTTGCCTTTATAAGCCTGTGTGATGCGCAAAATTTCCGGCACCATCTTGTTTGCTACCGGGCAATCATATGTGGTGAAAAACAGCACCGAGGGTTTTGCTTTTGGAAACGGCCTTAACGGTTTGCCTTGGACATCCTTTAGGGTCAAGCCGGTTTGAACCTCTTGCTTATGCAATTGAGCGGCCGGGAGCCAGCCTGCGATAAAAAAAATAAGTCCTAGACGCCCCATCAATTGTTACTTTGGTATACGGCTTTCGAGGCAGGGAGGTTACCATCCTTCACCCCGGGAGGCAACGGTGGGTATGACTATGGCCTTGCGGCGATTAATTCGGCGATTTGCACCGCGTTCAGAGCAGCGCCCTTTAGTATTTGATCGCCAACGACCCAGAAGCTCAGGCCGTTTTTCATGGCGCAATCCTTACGGATACGGCCCACGGCGCAGTTGTCCTTTTGGGCCATATCGAGGGCCAGGGGATAGATATTTTTTTTAGCGTCATCGAGCAGATCAATGCCCGGAGCCTTCATTATTGCTCGACGGGCGTTGGCTACTGTCACGGGTTTAGTGAACTCGGCATTGACCGCGATGGAGTGGGCACGATAGACGGGGATGCGCACGCAGGTGCTGCTGGCCTTGAATCGGGCGTGATGCATGATTTTTCGGCCCTCATTCTCAAGTTTCATTTCCTCTTTTGTGTAGCCGTTACTGAGGAAGGTGTCGACATGGGGCAGGGCATTAAACGCAATTTGATGGGGGTATACCGCCTTCTTGACTTTACGGCCCTTGGCAAGTGCTTTGACTTGTTGTTCCAGTTCAAAAATTCCCTGGGCACCGCTGCCGGACACGGCCTGGTAGGTGGAGGCAAAAATACGTTTTACACCGAAAGCCTGATGCAGTGGGTTAAGCGCCATAAGTGTGATGGCAGTGGTGCAGTTGGGGTTGGCAATAATGCCTTTGTGTCTTTGGGTGTCCGCACCATTAATTTCGGGCACTACGAGTGGCACTTTTTTATCCATACGAAAGGCACTGGAATTATCAACGACCACGGCTCCGGATTTAACCGCCAAGGGGGCGAATTTTCGGCTGATTTCCCCTCCGGCACTGAAGAGTGCGATATCAATCTCATCAAATGAACTGTTAGTTAACTCACGAACTGTTAAGGGCTTTCCTTTGAAGTGGACCCGTTTGCCTGCGCTGCGCTTGGAGGCCAGGGGCGCAAGTTGGTTAACAGGAAAGCGGCGGGTTTCCAGAACCCGAAGCATTTCCTGGCCCACCGCGCCGGTAACGCCTACCACAGCAATATTGACTTTTCGCTTTCTCATGAAAGGGACGGGAGCATACGTGAAACATCTGGACTGTCAAAGCGTCAAAAAGGCTCGTCGCTTGGCTGTGCCTGTGATTGGGTGGTTGCTGTGAGTGAAGGGGTTACCATTCGGCCAGCCACACGTAAGGACGTGCAGGCCATTCTTGTGATTTATAATGCGGCTACCCAGGAGCCGGCTTCGGCCTATGAAGATACTCCCCATACCTTGAGTCAACGTGAGGAATGGTTCGATCATTTCAGTCATCGGAATTTTCCCATCATGGTCGCCGAGTGGGATGGCATCGTGGTCGGTTGGTGTTCTCTGGGGCCGCATCAGGAGAGGTCGGGATTTCGGTTTACCGGTTCAGTGGCAGTGTATGTGGACAAACTGTATCGTCGACGAGGGATAGGAGCTCAGTTGCTGGAGGCTTTATTGGAAGCGGGACGTCAACGCAAGCTGCACACGATCTTGGCAGTGGTCGATTCTGAAAATGAACCAAGTCTAGAGCTGCACAAGGAACACGGTTTTATCCAAGCAGGGGTGTTACCGGAGGCTGGGTGCAAGTTTGGAAAGTGGCGTGATGTGGTCTATCTGCAGTGCCAGCTGGATGATCGACTGATTCCTTGAGGCATAAAAAAACCGGCCACACTCAAATGGTGCGACCGGCTTGAAAAATATGGTTTAATTATTACCGGAGCCCGGTTGACCTCCTTGGCTGCCTCGATTCTGGAATCGTTCACGCATTTCTTCCATGCGTTTTCTCCGTTCCTCATCAGCTTTCGCTCTAACAGGGTCTGAAAGTCTGAAGTTTTTCTCAAAGCCTTCTGCGTCCGGGTTGGCGAGGGCATCCAAGCGTTTTTCCACTTGAGTGAACATATCCTGGAAGTCGGCATCGTTGGTGCTGGCCTTGAGGCCGTTCAGGATGCCGCGACGTGCCGCAATGCCATCAGCGTCAGGTCTTCCTTCGGTCAGTCGGCGTACCTCGCGGACTGCGGTATCGCGTGAGCCGCCTCCCCGGCCTCTGCTGAACATCTCTCGCCAGTCACCGCCACGGCCTCTCTCGCCGCCTCCTTCGCCGCTGGCTTCACGTGCGGCTCTTTCGGCTTCACGTTTGGCATCTGCTTCAGCCTTGGCGATGGCTTCTTCACCCATCTTCACGAGATAAGCCTGAAATCGTTCCACAAGAATCTGTCCGGATTCAGCGTGAACGTCGATGTAGTCATTAATGACTCCATAGAGTTCGCTCTTTCCACGATCATCCAAGTCGCCTTCGCGATATTTTTGGGCTAATATCGGCACGGAGTCGCCCTTTAACACTTCGCGGAAATAGCGTAGGGCGTTTCCATTCAATTTACCTTCCGCAACCAATAGTTCCCCCGCGTCATCGGCAAAAGTGGCGTCTTTATACCTGATAATCAACTCCCACAGTCTTCCATTAGTCGCTTGTTCCAAGCGGGATGGTACTTCCGAAAGTTCAGGGGGATTCATCAGCAAATCCTTTGCTGCTCCCAATACTGCTTTGGAATATTTATGTTCGCCCTCGGCAATTTCGGTGAGCATGCGGTCGATGAGGTTTACTTCCACCCCGCTGCCCGAGTAGTCGAGGATTTTGACCAAGGCCGCCTCGGACTCATTGGTACTGATGCGTCCCAATGTTTCGATGAGACCCAACCGGAGCGACTGGGGCATCATCTCACGGCGAACCTCACCGCTGTTGCCCGGCCCACGATCTCCGCCGGGACGTTGCCCACGATCTCCGCCGGGACGTTGCCCACGATCTCCGCCGGGACGTTGCCCACGATCTCCGCCGGGACGTTGACCCCCTTGGCCGGGACGTTGACCCCCGCCGGGTTGGGCTGAGAGTGCAGCTGTGAGAGCTGTTAAAGTGATAAGGGTATAAATTCGGTTCATGATATTTTTTGTTTTACTGGGTTAAACTAATTTAGCGACGACCTCCCGGACCACCGCGTCCTCCTCCTGGGCGGCCACCACCACCGCCAATCAGGCTGCGAATGGCGCGGCCTCCATCGTCACCCATCGCTTGTAGCTGGGCTTTTTGTTCTTCGGTCATCAATGCAGTATATTGATCTCGCATTTCTTCAAAGAAGGCTCTCATTTTTTCGCCTTTTTCTTCGCGGGACATATTTTCATCCCGCCAAATTGCGCCCATTTTTTCCCGGACTTGATCGCGGGTTTTTTCTTCAAGAGCCTTCATTTCCTCAATCTGGCTGCTGGTAATTTGCAACCTTTGACGAATGCTTTGGCGGCCGAATTCCTTATCCTGATGCTGGTCAAGAAAAGCGTCAATGGCCGGGACGGCATCGTTCCCGGCGTCCACCAAGCTCTCGAAATAGTGGATGACCCGTCTTTGTGAATCGGTGTCTTCGCCGGTAAGTGCGTCATTGGCCAGCTTATCAATAAGATCTGCTGGATCAGTCACTACACCCTGCAACGAGACCTTGGCCCCTTCAACAAGAATCACCTCGCTCTTGTTGGCTTTTGCAGTAGCTTCGCCTAAAGCCTTTCTAAGGGCTGCAATGGCCTTGTCTTTATCTTCGGTTTCAGCTTCAACCTTTTGTTGGGTTTCAACTTTACTTGAGGTTCCCGTAACGAAGTAAGTGGCTGTGGCACTTACGACCATCGCGACGAGGATTGCTGCGACTGTTTTCATAATATCTTAGTTTCCTTCGTGCTGAATTGACGAAAATATGGGGTGGTTGGTTACAACGAGAGTGAAATTAAGCCTTTGAGTCGGAAAGTCGAGTGTTTCAATCAGTTAAAACCAATTTATTGCTCTATTTTCTGATGTTTTGGTGTGGGTGTTTGGGGAACAGTGCCCCGGAGTTTGGCGACGATTTCAGGCATTTTTGCGAGTAAATGGTCCACTTCTTCGTCAGTAGAGTATTTGCTGAGGCTTAAACGTACCGCACTCATGGCGAGTTCCGGGGTCAGTCCCATGGCTGTCAACACGTGACTTGGAGCCATGGACCCGGTGGTGCAGGCCGAACCGCTACTGGCACATATCCCTTCACGATCGAGTAAAAGAAGAATGGCTTCAGCCTCACAATTGGTGAAACTGAGGTTGCTGGTGTTTGCAAGACGAGGTTCTTTGGCTCCGTTACGGGTTACTCCCTCAATCGAGCTGATAATGCCTTCCTCCATCCGGTCCCGTAAGGCTCTAATGCGATCCAGATTTTCCTCAATGCTGGCCATCGCAATTTCCGCTGCCTTGCCGAAGGCGACCATATTGGCCACATTTTCAGTACCACCCCGTCGTCCCTGTTCCTGCCCGCCTCCCATTACGTAGGGCTGAAAGGAAACTCCCTTGCGCACGTACAACATCCCAATGCCTTTGGGGGCATGAAGTTTATGTGCGGAGAGCGAAAGAAAATCCACCTCCATCGCTTTTACGTCCAGTTTGAGCTTGCCCGGCGTCTGGACCGCATCGGTATGGAACAAAACGCCTTTTGCCCGGCAGATGGCTGCAATTTCTTCAACAGGATAGATAACGCCCGTTTCGTTATTAGCCAGCATTACCGATACAATCGCTGTGTCCTCCCGGATTGCCTCATGAATTTCGTGAACATCCAGTTGCCCTGCGCGGTCTACCGGAATCCAGGTGACCTCGCATCCGCGTTTTTCCAGTGTTTGGCCGAACTGGATGTTGGCCGAATGCTCTACAACGGTGGTGATGACGTGGCGCTTACCCGGTTGGGAGGTCAGGGCGCTATTGATAGCTGCGTTGTTGCTCTCAGTTCCGCAACTGGTAAAAATGATTTCACGCGGATTGGCATTGATAAGTGCGGCAACTTTTTCGCGTGCTTCGGCTACTGCATGGCCGGCCTTTTTCCCGAAAGTATAAGCACTGGAAGGGTTGCCCCATTGCTCTGTTAGATAGGGCAACATTGCCTCCACTACTTCCGGGGCGACCCGGGTCGTGGCGTTGTTATCCAGATAATAGACTGGTTGCTTACTCATCGGCATGAGCCTACAAGAAATTTGTAGTAGGCGAACGGCGAGTTAAACAGTGTTCGAGCCTCAAAATCAAAGCTTTTTCTCGTCAATGCGAAATAATGGCCGTAATCTGTGACGGATTTCTCATCCAATGAAGGTGGCTTTTTCAGCATTAACGATGATCCTTGGGCTAACCCTGTGGTTGGTTATTGGTTGTGATGAAAATGATGCGACCACCGGTGCCAACAAACAGGTGTTCGTTGAATCCGAATCGTGCGAGCTGTGTCTTACTCCAAGTAGTCGGGCAAGTTTCCTCCAAGCTTCAGTTAAAGACGCCCAATTTGTGGCCAATATCAAATCCTTCAGTGGGGAGGAAATCTCCGAAGCCTTGGCTGAAGAGATTATTGGTCCTGATTTGGCTATTGAAGAGGTGCGGGTTTTTAATGAAACGCGTGTACCGGATATGCCCCGCGTGCGGACTGCGGCAGAATGGCAGGTTAAGGCCGATCAGATGCGACGCGATGTGCTGGACAAGGTGGTATTTCGGGGAGGTGCAGCGAAGTGGCGCAATACTAAGTTAAACGTGGAGTGGCTGGATACAATTGAGGGCCTTCCAGGATATCGCATCAAGAAGTTGCGCTTTGAGTGCCTGCCCGGCTGGTGGATTCCGGCACTGCTGTACGAGCCTCTGGTGCTGGAAGGCAAGATGCCGGTGGTGATGAATGTGAACGGGCATGCCCGGACAGGTAAGGCCACTGATTACAAGCAGCTGCGTTGTATCAATCTGGTCAAGCGCGGCATGGTGGTGCTGAATCCTGAATGGATCGGCATGGGGCAGTTCGCCAACCGTATGGGTCATTACCAGATGAACCAGCTGGACCTCTGTGGTACCGCTGGCATTGCACCCTTTTACCTGAACATGAGTAAGGGGTTGGATGTGCTGCTCTCGCACCCGAATGCTGACCCCAAGCGCGTGGCGGTGGCCGGGCTTTCCGGAGGTGGGTGGCAGACAATTTTTATCAGTTCGCTCGATACCCGCGTAAAACTGGCCAACCCGGTGGCGGGTTATTCCAGTTTCAAGACGCGTGCTCGCCACGGATCCGATCTGGGCGACTCAGAGCAGACGCCCAATGATCTGGCAGTGTACACCGACTATGCCCACATGACCGCCATGATGGCTGATCGTGCGGTGCTGCTGACCAATAATGCCTATGATGGTTGCTGTTTTGCCGCCGGTCATGCGCTTCCACCATTGATCGATGCGGCGGCACCAATCTTCAGCCTGCTCGGCCGCAGTGATCAGTTGCGCAGTCACATCAACCACAAGCCCGGCACCCACAATTTTGATGAGGATAATCGTCAGCAGCTATACCGGATGATTGGGCACGTGTTTTATCCTGATCAACAATTTGACTGGCGAGAAATACCGAGCAAAAAGGAGATCAAGACCTACGATGAACTGCTCGTGCCGTTGCCTGAAGACAATCATAGTTTCAACAGCATCGCGCTCAGCTTGATGAAGGATTTACCCAAGCCTTTCAAGGGTGATGGGCGGTCCAAGCTCTTGGAGATAGTTCAAGCGCACGATTATAAGCTTACCGCCAAGAAGGTGGGTGAAACAAATGGCACCCTTCATTTCCAGTTTGAATTGGGTGCTGACTGGACGGTTCCGGGTACGGTGATTACTCCGGCTAAAGTGCGTGGCACCTCGCTGCTGGTGGCCGATCAAGGCCGCAAGGCGCAGGCCGCACGCGTGAAGGCATTACTGAACTCAGGCCAGAGGGTGGTGGCGATCGATCCATTCAATTTTGGTGAATCGAAAATCAAGCGGCGGGATTTTTTGCATGTGCTTTTGGTGCATGCCGTGGGTGAACGGGCACTGGGTATTCAATCCAGTCAAATTGCCGCTATTGCCAACTGGGCAGAAAAGGAATTCGGAAGTCCGGTGCAGTTAACCTCGATAGGAGAGCGCCTCAGTGTGGCAGCACGCATCGCTGCGGTGCAAACTGATGCCATCAGTGGAGTGGAACTGTATCAGCCCATGAAGAGCCTTAAATCAGTCATCAAGGAAAACAAGGGAGCCAACCACATGCCTGAGATGATGTGCTTTGGCCTGCTTGAATATTTTGACTTGAAGGATATCGAGCGATTAAAGGCGGCGCAGTAACATGGCCGGCAAGGATAAGTTAAATATGGTTCGCTACGTTCTTCTTCTCGCCCTCTTATTGCTGGCCGACAATGCTGAAGCTGCCCGGCGGGTGCGGGATTTTGAGAAGGCACCCCATAATTACTGGACTCGACCGCTGACTGATCGATTTACACAGTTTAAGACTGCACTGGAATCGGGCAAGCTGTCACTGGACCGCTCGAGTGAAAAGGCCTTTGTGGTGAGCCTGCTTAAGGCGTTGAACATTTCACCTGCCACCCAGACACTGGTTTATTCCACCACCAGCCTGCAACTGCGGAGGATTTCTCCCCGTAATCCGCGGGCCTTATACTTCAATGAGGATGTTTATGTGGGTTGGGTGCCTGGTGGTCAAATTGAGATTGCCTCGATTGACCCAGCACTGGGTGGGATTTTTTATATCTTCGATATTCCGCGCGGCCGTGAGGCTCCGATTCGTATTGAACGCAGTACGCGTTGTTTTAATTGCCACGCTGAATTTGAAATTGGGCGCATCCCGGGTTTGTTAATCAAGTCGGTTATACCTGGCCCCGGGGGCGGCAGTCTGGAATCGTTTCGAGGAGACCAAACCGGGCACAGTATCCCCTTCAAGGACCGGTTTGGTGGTTGGCACCTGACCGGGAAGCACGGCATTACTGAACATTGGGGTAATCTGGTGGGGGAGCTTTCGCCAACCGGCCTGAAGAAATATGCCAATCCACCTGGGCGTCAGTTTCGTTGGGAAACCTATCCGGTTGCAACCAGTGATGTGTTGGCGCAATTATTGCACGAGCATCAGGTGGGTTTTGTGAATCGTGCTGTGAAAGCCACTTATGATGTGCGCGGTGCATTGGTCAAGGGCGATGCCAAGGGGCAGATCGTTCAACATGCGGATATTCTCACCCGATATCTGTTGTTTACCAATGAGGTTCGGTTGCCTACGGGTGGCATTGAGGGGGATCCGGCCCTCAAGGCACATTTTTTGAAAAACGCGCGAAAAACAAAACTGGGTGCGTCCTTGCGTCAATTTAATCTACGCACGCATCTCTTCAAGTACCGCTGCAGTTATATGATTCATAGTGTCGCTTTTTCCGGATTACCAGGTCCGTTGAAAAAACGGGTGTTATTGAACCTTCGTGCCGCACTGGATCCAGTGAAGTCACACCCGGCTTCAGTCCATATTCCGGTGGGGGAGAAGAAGGCGATTGGCCTAATATTGGCTTCAACACTGGATAATTACCCCAAATAGGGTGTTTTTCAGCGAATCCTCCATATTCATCTGATTTTTTTTCGTTTCTGACAGAAACCCATCCTGCTCCGGGTACTATTGCTTGTGAATGCAACCAACATTGTTCCCGATAATAAAATGAAAACCCCAAAGACATCCAATATCCGCTTCGGACTCACTCTTGCTTTTAGCCTGATTGCTCTGGTCTCGATTCCTCAAAGTGCAGAAGCCCAGCAGTTCAGGACCGGGGTGCGCCTCACGGTTGTCCAGCAACCGGGGAGAGCTTATTTTAACCCAGTCCAGCAACAATATCTATTGGCCATGCAGCAACGCCAGCATGCGCTCAGTAATTATGGGACCGCAATCAATTTGCAGGCCTCCCGGCTGGCTGCGCAACGCCAGCAGATGGAAAGTATTCAGAAAGCGCAACAGGCATATTATCAGTCCTTGATTCATATGCAGCAGGTACAGCAACTGAGGATGCAGCAGATGCAGCAGTATAGAAGACGCTAGGGGTTAAAGATTAGCCCACGTGTTTCTGCTTTGCGTCAATGAGTCCTGAGAGCACCTGTGAGATATGGATCAGGAGATCTAGGTCAATGCGGGAGAATTCACCCAACGAAGAGGATGTATCCACAGTGATGACGCCCAGCGTTTTGGGGCCGAAAGTCAGTGGAGAGTACATGCCTGCTTTTATGTTTAATTTTTTTTGGGATTCCGAAGGGAGGAAGCTCTTGTCTGATTCCCAAATAAAGGCCTGTTGCTCCTGAATGGTTTTACGGGCAAGAGTGGTGCTTACTGCCGGTTCAAACAATGGGTAATGGGAACGCACGGCCAATTCATTTTCCTGAGCATCAAATAATAGAATGCAACCGCGCTCGGCTGCATCATACTTTCCGACAATATCTTCTATCGCCAGATACAGGGCATCCTCCAGTTCCTCAAACCCGAAAGTCTTTGCCAGGTTGCCAAAAAACTCGGCGGTGTTATACTTCTCCTTTTGATTTTCCTGTGCCGCATACGCTTTCTGGCCGATTACCTTGATTTTGCCGCTTGCCCTGCGTTTGTCCTGTGATGCCTGGTCAAGGTTCAGCCGATCTTGAAGATGAACATCAAACAACTCCGTTATCTCTGAATCCTCCTCGGTGATATCCGCCTGCTCGATAACCAGTAATGACGAGCCGATTTCCAGGATGTCTCCTGAAAAGATACGGATCGGTCCCATCACCATGGATTCATTTTTTTTGCTGCCGTGGGTACTGTTGTTGTCTTCAAACCAGTATCCATCAGTCGAAACCCAGATGCGCCCGTGGCACCTTGAAACGGAGGGGTCGGGAATCTTGATGTCCAAAGGAGCGTCTCCCCCTCTGCCGATCAGGATTTCTGCCTGCTCCAGAGAGACCGTCCATTCGGCATCCGGTGCCCGGACCGATATTTTTATGGATGACATCTATCCACCCAGATTGTTAACTATTCCTATCAAATGAAGCAAGTATTCTGATGGCCGAGCAACGTGTAAATATTCTGGTTTATCGCCCTGATGGGACGTTGGTTGCCCAGTATCTTTTGGGGGATGGGGAGCACTTGATCGGGAGGGATATCAATTGTCCGGTATATTTGGACAGCGAACATATTTCCTTTAATCACGCCAAGCTCCATCTCTCCCATGACGGGATCCAGATTGAGGACCTGAACAGTACTGCGGGCACCTATCTGGATGGGGTAACAGTACGGGGTAAATTGCGGATCAAGCCCGGGCAGGTGCTGCAGGTAGGGGATTTAACCATTCATTTGCAGCCTGAGAGCGAAGGGCAGGCGGGCCCGGGCAGCCGGTTGGGCGATGGACGCTACACGTTGGTCCGGATGTTGGGTAAGGGCGGCATGGGTGAGGTATGGCTGGCCAAGGACGAACAGCTCGATGAGGAAGTGGCCCTCAAGCGGTTGCCGCCCGAGGTGGGGGCCGATGCGATGGCATTGGCGGACATGCAGCGTGAGGTCAAGAAGAGCCGCGCCCTGAGCCATCCCAATATCGTTCGCATTCATGATTTGGTCATGCAGACCGGTGAAGACCCGTTGATCTCACTGGAGTATGTCGATGGCACCGATCTCACGGCGATTGCCGCCACCAAGACCAACGGCATCTTTGGTTGGTCGGACATAAAGGATTGGATTTTGCAGCTGGTTACGGCGCTGGAATATGCGCATGAGGAAAAAATCGTCCACCGCGATCTCAAGCCTGGCAATATTATGATCAGCCGCAAGGGCCGGTTGAAGCTGGCTGATTTCGGGATTGCCGCCACGGTGGCCGATGCCACGCGCCGTTCCTCGATGGAGGGTTTTATTAGTGGCACGACCCTTTACATGAGTCCGCAGCAGATGGAGGGTAAGCCGCCTAAAGTGACTGATGATGTGTATGCATTGGGGGCTACCATCTATGAGTTACTGACCAGCCGCCCCCCCTTTTATACGGGCAACGTGGAGCATCAGGTGATTAACGTGACGCCTGCGCCTCCGTCCCAGCGTTTGGCAGAGTTCGGTTTTACAGGTGAGATTCCGCCTTACGTGCAGGAGCTGGCAATGGCGTGTTTGGCCAAGGAACCTGAAGGTCGGCCGCAAACCATGGGTGCGATTCAGCAATGGATTGAGACTGAAGGCCAGGCGACGGGGGTCATCCCCAAGCCCACGACCAAGACAATCAAGATCGCCGCACCTGTGGCTGAACCGGTCGGAATCGCAGAAGAACCGGTTCCTGCTCAAGGAAAAGCAAAGAGCACGATACCTGCATGGGCGATTTATGTGATGGGGATCGCCCTTGTTTTACTTTGCTTCACTGTGGGTAAAAATTGTTCGGGCGGTAAGGAGGGGCCGTCATCCGCAGGAGATAACAACGGTTCGGCAGTTATCATGTCTGAATCCTTAAAGGAAGGCTTGGTGGCCTATTATCCCTTCAATGGCAATGCCAAGGACGAGAGTGGGAATGGGTATCATGGTGCCTTGAATGATGGAGCCTCCCTAACTAATGACCGTAAAGGCGCTGCAGGCCGTGCTGTTAGTTTCGATGGAGTGGATGATAATTTGAGCACTTTGTATCCCGGGAATATTGAGCACAACTTTAGTTTTTCCTTCTGGGCAAATCCTGGAGCTGCAACAAGGATTATAGCTGAAAGTAATTCGGGAGGGGCCGGCCTTCTTCCCGGTCACAATGGTCTGATATATTATCCTTCTGGCGGCAGTACTGGAGAAGCTGGGATTGGAGTAAACCTGGGTACAAATGGAATTAACATAGTCGAACATGCTGCGAACCATCTGCCTGCACCTTTGGTTTATGGGGCCGATTTAACCGGCTGGAAGCATTACGCCGTGGCGGTGATCAATAGCCGACCTTATCTGTACATTGATGGGCTTTTGGTTCGACAAGGTCTGCAGAGTAATATGACCATTTTCTGGTCCGATTTCCACGGTATCAAAACTCACCCGGGTGAAGCAATAGGAAGAGCTGGTTATGGGGCTTATGCCGGGCAAATGGATGAACTGCGCATCTACAACCGCGCATTGAGTGAGGTGGAAGTGAAGGAGTTGTACGAATTTGAGAAGGCGGGTTAAAACTCTAGGCCAGTTGCAAAATACGGGCGATTAGGCA
>JASLKQ010000081.1 GCA_030747505.1 Verrucomicrobiota bacterium
GCGGAGAAAAAGGAAAAGAAAGATCTCGAGGCGCAACTGGCGCAGTTACGCGATCAGGCCTACTACGATGAAGTCAACCAGCTCAATCGTGAGCTGCGGGAACTTACCCAACCCATCAAGGACATGCAAAAGGCATTGAACGCACGGATCAAGCCTTCGCCCAACCTGTTGGTGGATGGCGATTTTGGGCCCAAGACCATAACTGCCCTGAAACAGTTCCAACAACAAAACAAACTAACGGCCACCGGTCAGCTTGACGAAGGAAGCCAAAAAGCACTGGGCCTTTTGAATCTTAAAGCGGAGAACCTTGAAAAGATGGCGCGGCTCAAGGCCCGGCAGGAAGAGATGCGTCTGCCCGGTGATGCGATCTATAAAAAACTGCGGCCCTACCGTACCACCGGCTATAAGTCCCATGGTTGGGTTTGGTTTTACCGTCAACTGCCTCAAGCCAAGGTAAACCTTGCCAGGGAAGTACTGACCTCCAAGCCCGCTGCGCAAACCCAGGAAGTGACATTGCGTACCCTGGCCAGCCACACCCAGGTAACCCCTGGCCAGGAATTTCAGGTGGCCTTGAACTTTAAAATTGCCAAGGACTGGCACATTTATGGTTCAGAGAAGGGCGAGTCTTATCTGCCGACCGCCATTGACTGGAAACTGCCCAAGGGGACGAAGCTCAAGGATATCAAGTGGCCCAAGCCGCATCTGGTGAATTCAGGGGGATCGGTGCAACCCACCTACGAGGGCACCGTTACGGTGCTAGCCACATTCATGGCACCCAAGAATGCCAAGCCCGGTTCCAGGCTGAAGCTGACTGCCGAGGTGAGTTGGCAGGTATGCCAGGAATTGGTATGCAAGCTGGGTGAGGCAACAATCAAGACCAGCATCACAATAAACAACCTGACAACGCGCGAATCTACTTCAGCGCCTGCCAGGTAATGATTCAATAAGACCTACAGAAACAGCTTCAGGATCTGGAGCGTTCGTTACGCGAACAATTCCATCACCGGTTTGCCTGTGGTGATGGGGCGCCCGCCGGCGTTATCGATTTGAAGATCATTGAGTGGAATATCCAGTGCGTGGTAGATGGTTGCGGCCAGTTCCTCAGGGCGTACGGGATTGTTGGTAACCGAAGCCCCATATTTATCCGACTTACCATACACACGTCCACCGCCTATCCCGCACCCGGCCAAGATGGAGGAAAAACACTTGGGCCAGTGCTGACGTCCGGGGGGTTTCTGGGTCAGCACTTTGGGCGTGCGGCCAAACTCACCGGTTACGACCACCAGCGTGTTATCCATCATACCGCGTTCCTTGAGGTCGGTGAACAGTCCCGCCAGCGCCTGATCCAGGCGCGGCAGACAAAATCCCATGCCATAAGAGCCGTTACCGAAGGCATTGCCCATGCCCATGTTACCGCCGTGCATGTCCCAGCTGCTGCTGGGCGGTCCCTTCTTGTCGTGATCGGCCTGACCGGCCCAACCGTTGACGGTCACAAACCGCACGCCTGCTTCCACCATGCGGCGCGCGAGCAACAGGTTTTGGCCGAGCGGATGCATGCCGTAACGTTCACGCACCTTGGTGGGCTCGCGTTTGAGATCAAAGGCCTCCCGGCCTTCAGGCCGGGTCATGGCGTCGTAGGCTTTCTCGCGCAGATCACCCCAGTCCCGGCCCAGTGCATTCTTTGCCAGTGCGCTGGACTCAATACTGCCAAGCAACTTGCGTCTTTGGGAGAGGCGTTCTTCATCGGCCAGATCGTAAATTTTCGGAGGCGTAAACTTCTCCATCGCCGGGTGGTTGTTGGCCGAGCCGACAAACACCGGCGCGTACGCGGAACCCAGATATCCGCCCAGAGCGATGTTTGGTGCGCAGAATACCGGGCGACCCACGCACTTGATCAGCCACGCGTTGGAAACAATATTGCGCTTGCTGGGCTTGTGCTTGGCAACAAATGAGCCGAGGTAGGGTTGATCATCGGGTACTCCATTTTGCACTCGCTTGGTTGACTGCCCGCTCAAGAGATTGTGCATGGCATCAAAGTGATTGCTGATTGCCCCTGGATGCGTCATCGAGTTGATGAGCGTGAACTGGTCGGTCAACTTCGCCAGCTTCGTATGCATCTCGTTGAGACGCATGCCCGGCACCTTGGTGGAAATGGATTTATAGGGTCCGCGGTACTCGCTCGGCGCATTGGGTTTCATGTCCCAGGTATCCACGTGGCTGGGTCCGCCGCAGAGCAGAACGAAGATGCAGGATTTCTCCGACCTCACGGCGTTGCCCTGTGCGTTGAGCTTGTCGCTGCCCATCACCGCGCCGGGCATACCCAGGCTCGTTGCGCCCATGCCGGCCAGCTTCAAGGCTTCTCTTCGTGAGATGTCCAATTGCTCCATGAGTTCCCTTTAACTGGGTTATAATGAGGCAATTAGGGGCGCCAAGTCAAAGGCCTTTGACCTGCTTTAGGGTCGTTACACGCTAAACCGGTCACAACAGGGTGATTTCCGGCTCAGCCAATTCAGTCTTTTTGCCAACTTTCCCTATGCGAATAACCGGTGAAAACGCTGTGGATACGAAATAATAACTGTAGCTTTGAAGTGGGGGAAATGGTGGTAGTTTCTTCTGCGTTGAGGGGCTCCTCGGAGCACCTCGGTCAGCCAGCTGACCACTTCAGAGGAAAGCAGTCCTTCGGGGCAGTGGGAATCTGGAAACCTGAAAGTCAGTCCTTCGGGACAGTCAGGAAGGGGTTAACTGGCAGGTGTCCTACCAAGGGCATTGACCTTTCTAGTGAAGGTTCGCAAGGACTGGAACGAAAAAGGATTGGTAGCCGCCCGGCGATTGAGCTTCGGTTTGATCCAAGGGCGGCTTTTTTTGTGCCTAATTTAATGAAAGTTATTTGTGGGGAAGGTTGAGTTGGGGATTGTAGGGCATTCTGCTCCAATCCGAACAGAAGGGGGAGGCGGGTAGGCCCTCTTTATTATATAAATTCCACGGCCGATTCTTGGGCGCTTGCGGGTGGCAGGCGTAACGTACTGCAGTCGGCTCTTTCACCGCGGCACTCCTCACCATCACGCTTTTGCCTTGAATGATTGCCTTGGCCGTGTGCCATGCCCCGGTCTTGTCTGATACTTCAAACCCGTTTAATGTCCCATCCTTCAATTCAGTGACCCTGCCCACTCCCGCTTTGCCGATCATGAGTCCCTCACCCACGCGATCAAACTCAACATGGATCACTTCCCTTTTAATCTTCATAGCCCTGAATAAGGGGCCGCTAAAGTGAATCTTATGGGAATATACTTTTGCCAAGGGCCATCGCGCTAGACGTTCGCCAACGTCAATTTTGTTGGGCGGATGGATGTCGTTGTGATTATCCAGATCAATGGTGACGGCCATTCCTGTATTTGGCACATCCATTGCCCGGCGTTGTTCCTCGCGGGCATAGGTCCATGCGTAACTGCGCCATTGAGGAAGTTGAACGTAATAGAAAGGAAGATTTGGATGATTCCATGCATTTCGCCACCCGCTAATCAAGGACCGCATTTTATGGGCATAATCGCGCGGGTCCTCGCCGATGCCACAATTGGATTCAGCCTGATACCAGATCGCACCGCGGATGGCATAGGGAGCGAGGGGCGCAATGCGGCCATTGTAGATGGCCCCAGCCAGCCACGCGGGGCTTCGAACAAAGGTGCCTCCACGCATTTTCTTGATGGATTCGATATCTCCAGCCTTGGCTAGTTTAGCCAAGCGTTTGAGGGTCGGGTGGCCGGTAAAAGCTTCAATGGGAATATAAGGCTCAATCGGTGTGCCGCCCCACGCGCAATCGATGATGCCGATGGGCACCTTCAGTTCCAGATGCAAGCGCCTCGCATAAACAAAACCTACGCCGGAAAAACCGTGTACAGTCTTGGGCGTACAAACCACCCAACTGCCGCCGGTAAGATCGTCTTTGGGGGAGAGGGAATCTTTCTCGGTAATCTTTCGGTAACGGATACCGTTGAAGTTCGCCGTATTAGCCAACACTTTGCCTTCGGGCAGTCGGCGAGCCATGCCTCTGACCGTGTATCCCATGTTCGATTGGCCACCGGCAAACCACACTTCACCCACCAGTACATCACGAATGAGGGTGGAATCTTTTCCACTGTTTACCTTGAGTTCACGCCCGTTGCTGCTGGCTTTCAGGGGTTTGAGCCAAACCTTCCAGTTTCCCTTGTGATCGGCCTGGGTCTTTGTGGTTTGACCGGCAAATTGAACGGCAACCATCTTGCCAGCATCCGCCCTGCCCCAGATGGGCACCGGCAGTTCGCGTTGTAGTACCATGTGATCGGAGAATATTCTGGCAGTGCGAACCGCCGCCCGCGTATTTGCCACGCATAAAAGAATGGCGATTGTGAAAAAAGCTGTGAGAGGTTTACCCATGGAGAAATTAATTCTCCAGTGCTTGCAAAAACGCGTGACAACTGAAGGCGACAAACATGGCCAGATCCTTGTCGCCGGGCAGGACAATTACGGGGGAGAGGTCGGGGGGACGGATTTTTTCGGCACGCTTGAGGGCGGCGGACATGGGTGCCTTGGCGGCTATGGCTTTTGGCCCAAGTAGTTCGATGGTGCGGGCAGCGTGGGTGACGATGATCAGGTTCTCATGTGCCAGATCTTTGATCAGTGCCTGGATAGCAGGCTTGGGATCGCCGTGGCGGGCGAGGACATTAGCCGCCTCAATGCGCACCGCAGGCGAGGGATCCTTGAGTTTTTCATGCAGTACTTTCCGGGTGGAATCAGAGAGGGAACCCAGGTGTGTCAGACCTACCGCCCCCCAGTAGCGGATACTGGCATTTTCGGAGTGGAGATTATTGGCAAGGGTTGCCTCATCGGCCACGCCGACCTGCGCGGCGGCCTTGTGGATGGGGCCCATTTTCACTTTGCCATTTTGACCCAGCTCCCATCCGGTTTGTTTGCTGAACATTTCCCATGCCTCGCTCTCAGGCAGGAAACCGAGGTCAGCAGTTTGGCTGATGTGTTTGCGGTGTGCCTTGCGCAGGCGATTCAAGATCTTTTGATGCTTTTCTGAGCCGGCAAGGTTCCTGAGGTTCTGTGAATCGGTTTGGCAATCGTAGAGCTCTTCCACTGGACGTGTGGGGCCGGCGAAATGCCATTGGGCGACGGTCATTTTTTGTTTGTCGGTGAGCCGGTAAAAATCGTGACGAATCTCGCCGTTATCGGGCCAGGCAGTTGGCTGGTTGTAGCCGAGGTGAGGCATGTAGTTGCGGATGTAGAGGTAACGGTTATCGCGTACCGAGCGGGAGAGATCGCGCACTTCATCAACGCGGTCGCGGTGGCCGTAGATGTACTTTCTCCGGGGCATTTTTTTACTGCCCAAAAACGGTTGGCCCTGCATGTCCTTGGGGATGGGAACCTCGGTGAGACTCAGCACAGTGGGGGCGAAATCGACAAAGCTCACGAGGCGATCGGTGGTGGTGCCGGGTTTGCCGGGGGCCAGATGCTGCCATTTTTTTGGGAAACGAATCATCAGCGGCACGTGCATGCCACTTTCCAGCAAGGCGCGCTTGTGGCGGGGCATACCACTGCCGTGATCCGAGTAAAAGAACACGATGGTGTTTTCCTCCAGACCGTCCTCCTTCAGCTGCTTGAGAATAGTGCCCACCTCCTTGTCCATGGCGCTTACGCAGTCGTAAAAGCGCGCGAGCTCGCGGCGGATTAGGGGCGTGTCCGGATAGTATGGAGGCAAGGGTGCTTTGGCGGGGTTATGGATCTCGCCCGCCGACAATTTACTCTGTACCTCTTCCTTGAACCGGGCATAGGGCCACACCATGGAGCGGCTTTGGTGTGAGGTCATAAGATTAAAGATGCTAAAAAAGGACTGGGCTTTGTCGGAACGTTTGCGCCAGTGGGCGGCGGCACTGCTTTCATTCCAGGAATGCTTGATGATCTCCGCATAGTTGCCGGTGTTGTAATCGGTCTTCACGTTGTTGCTGGTGTAGTAACCCCGCTTGCGCAGGAGTTCAGGGAAACCACGCATGTTTTTTGGAATGGCAAAACCTGAGCGCATTTGTTGGGTGGAAAGTGAGGTGGGATAGCAACCGGTGATTAAACATGATCGGGAAGGTGAGCATACTGGTGCACTGGCAAAGGCCTTTGTGTACCGCACGCTCTCCTTGGCCAGCCGGTCGATATTGGGTGTGCTGGCATACTTGTCACCGTAGCAACCAAGTGTCGGACTCATGTCCTCGGCGGTGATCCAGAGAATATTCGGCTGATCGGCCGTGCACACCGAAACACACCAAGTCGCCATGAGAAAAAGAATAAAGCGCATGGGTCTTTGTACGCACCGCAGCAGGTCTTGGCAATGCTGGGGCTCCTTTAGCCAGACAACATTCTGAAAACAACCCAAAACCCACGTAACTTTTTGGAGCAACGGGCTATATATTTGTAGCGAACTTTTAACAATGAAGACAGTCCTCACATTTTTATGCTCCCTGCTACTGGCTTGATTGAAGAGATTTTTTTACCTAGGGTTTCGCGCTTACTGGATTAGTCGTGATGGGTTTCAATCACCATATGTTATGTGCGCTGTTATGTCTTGGGGTATTGCCCTTGAAAGCAGCAAAAATTGATTTTGCCAGCGACATCCGGCCGGTGTTATCCGATGCATGCTACAACTGTCATGGGCCCGATAAGAAGGCGCGCAAGGCGAAGCTGCGGCTGGATGACCGAAAGACAGCTGTTGAGTCCGGTGTATTTTCTGATGGCGAAATGTTGGCAAGGCTGACAAGTACTGACCCGGATGAGCGTATGCCTCCACCTGACTCCAACCGGGTTCTGAATGCAGCAGACCGTGCCAAATTGGTATCGTGGCTCAAGGCTGGAGGGGATTGGCCCAAGGATGATCGTCACTGGGCCTTTGTTTCACCCGGACAACCGAACCTCCCCAAGGTAAAAAACTCGGGATGGTTGCGTAATGGCATTGATGGATTTGTGCTGGCGCGACTGGAGCAGGAAGGGCTGCAACCGAGCGTTGCCGCGAACAAGGCAACCTTGTTACGACGGGTTACCTTTGATCTCACCGGATTGCCGCCGAGGATTGAGGAACTGGATGCATTCCTGAAGGATGATTCCCCGAAGGCGTATGAGAAGGCGGTCGATCGCCTGTTGGCCTCACCTCACTATGGCGAACACATGGCCCTGGGCTGGATGGAGGCCTCACGTTATGCCGACACCGATGGTTACCAGAACGATCGCTTGCGCTATATGTGGGTGTGGCGCGATTGGTTAATCAAGGCGATTAATGACAACATGCCCTTTGACCGTTTTGTAACCCAGCAGATGGCGGGTGATCTGTTGCCTGAGCGAAACTTTTTTACGCAGGTGGCGACGGGCTTCAACCGCAATCACCGTATCAATTCTGAAGGGGGCTCGATCCCTGATGAGTGGATCGTGGAATATGTGGCCGATCGCGTGGAGACGATGGGAACCATGTTTCTCGGCCTCACACTCACCTGCTCGCGTTGTCACGATCATAAGTACGATCCTATTGCGCAAAAGGATTTTTACCGGCTCTTCGCTTTCTTCAACGGCATCGACGAGGCCGGCCTGGGACCCAACAACGGCAATAGCCCCCCCTTCATAAAGGTGCCCAAGAGCTGGCCTAATCTGTCAAAGGAGGAGGCAAAGTTTGTTGTACCTGCGCCGGTAAAGATCAAGGTGGTACAGACTTCTGTGCCGCGTCCGCAACCCGGCGCGCCCGACACCGTGATGGTGCTCCACGAACTGGCCAAGCCGCGACCCACGTACCTGCTGAACCGCGGGCTGTATGACCAACCGGACAAATCCGAGCGCCTGCATCCCGCCACGCCGCCTGTGCTCGGCGCTTGGAACACCAAGTGGCCGCGCAATCGCCTTGGGTTGGCGCAATGGTTGATTAATCCGGCCCATCCGCTTACTGCACGCGTCACTGTCAACCGCATGTGGCAGCATTACTTTGGGAACGGCTTGGTGAAAACCAGCGAAAATTTTGGTGTACAGGGTGAGTTGCCCAGTCATCCGGAGTTACTCGACTGGTTGGCCACTGAGTTTATCCGGCGCAAGTGGGATTCCAAGGCAATCAACAGGCTTATAGTTACCAGTGCCACCTACCGGCAGGCTTCAATAGCTTCACCGGAATTGCTGCAGCGTGATCCGGAAAACCGACTGCTGGCGCGCGGGCCGCGTAAGCGACTCACCCCCTATGCCATTCGCGATGCGGCACTCTCGGTAAGCGGACTGATGGTCGGCACCCTTGGCGGCCCGTCGGTAAAGCCCTACATGCCGCCGGGCCTTTGGGGAAGTATTTCCAATGCCCGATACAAGCAGGACAAGGGTGACAAACTCTATCGCCGCAGCATGTACACCTACTGGCGTCGTACCATTCCGCCGCCCACGATGATGACTTTCAATGCTGCTGCGCGCGAAATCTGTATCGTCCGCACCGACCAGACCACCACGCCCCTGCAGGCACTGACGATGATGAATAACAAGGCCTTTGTTGAAGCGGCCCGTTTTCTTGGTGAAAAGATGATGAAACAGGAAACACAGGCGCCCCACCAACGCGTGGCGTGGGCCTTCCGCTTGGTGACCAGCCGGGAACCCAGCCAGGATGAGCTGGAACTATTGATGGAAGACCTTTCATTTTTCCTGAAAGATTTTGAGCAGTCCCCGGCTTCAGCAAATAAACTCCTAAAGGTTGGCGAAAAACCGGCGGATGCCGCACTGCCGGCCACTGAACTGGCCGCCTACGCGTTGGTGGCCAACACGATTCTGAATCTTGACGAGGCAATCATGCAGAACTGATGAATACTCTAAGAGAGATCCGTGAGCACCAAACTCGCCGCGTTTTTTTAGAACGCAGCACGCTGGGTTTGGGTACGATTGCCCTGGGTTCACTGCTGGGCGCGCGTGAAAAACCACGCAACGTCCTGGGTGGATTGACGGGTTTGCCGCACTTTACCCCTAAAGTGAAAAGGGTGATCTATCTCTTCCAATCTGGGGGGCCATCACAGATGGATCTCTTCGATTATAAGCCGCACCTGAACAGTCAATTTGGAGAGGAGGTGCCTGAGTCCATTTATCCGGCTGAGCGTAAGACCACCATGACTTCCGGGCAGAAATCTTTTCCCTGTGCTCCCAGCTCACTGAAGTTTGCCCGGCACGGGCAGGCGGGCATCTGGCTTAGTGAACCGCAAAAGCATGTGGCAACGGTAATCGACGACATCTGTGTGATCAAAAGCATGTACACAGAGGCCATTAATCATGATCCGGCGGCGACACTGTTCCAGACCGGTTCAGTGAATCCGGGTCGGCCGAGCATGGGAGCCTGGATCAGTTACGGACTTGGCAGCGAAAACGCCAACCTGCCTGCCTTCGTGGCCATGACTTCCAATGGGCGTGCCAAGGCTGGTCAACCTTTGTACGACCGTTTGTGGGGTGCGGGCTTTTTGCCGGGTCGTTTTCAGGGGGTCAAGTTTCGTGGTCAGGGTGACCCCATTCTTGACCTGTACAACCCCGCTGGTGTTACGCGTGCCCAGCGTCGTCGTATGCTCGATTCATTGAATGAACTTAACGACGAACAGGCTGGCCGTTTCAATGATCCGGCCATTGCCACACGCATCGCGCAGTACGAGCTGGCTTTCCGCATGCAGATGAGCGTGCCTGAACTCATTGATGTAAAGAGCGAGCCCAAGGGCATGCTGGAAATGTATGGCCCCGATGCTGCTGTGCCGGGACGTTATGCCTACAACTGCCTTCTGGCCCGGCGTCTGGCCGAGCGCGGGGTGCGGTTTATTCAGTTGTATCATCGTGGATGGGACGCGCACGGTAACGCTCCCAAGCAGGTTGGAGTACAATGTCGCGGTACCGATCAACCCACTGCCGCACTTTTGCGTGACCTCAAACAACGTGGTATGCTTGATGATACGCTCGTTGTGTGGGGTGGCGAATTCGGCCGTACTATCTATTGTCAGGGTAAGCTCACGCGGCAAAATTACGGTCGGGATCATCACCCCAATTGTTTTACCTACTGGATGGCCGGTGGCGGTGTACGCGGTGGCATGACCTATGGTGAGACCGACGACTACAGCGTAAATGTCGCCGAGAACCCGGTGCATGTGCACGATTTGCAAGCTACCATCATGAACCAGCTGGGCATTGACCACGAACGCCTTACCTATCGCTATCAAGGCCGTGACTTCCGCCTGACCGACGTCCATGGGAAGGTAGTGAAGGATATTCTGGCCTGATGAAAATTTGTTTTATCCGTGCCGCCGTTTTAGGGATGGTGGCATTTTCTCTACTCGCCACGTCGGGTGCCGAAGCTGAAAACGCCCGGCCAAACATCCTGTTCATCGCTGTGGATGATCTGCGTCCCTCCCTTGGTTGCTATGGGGATAAACATGCCGTTACCCCAAATATTGACCGGTTGGCGAAGGAAGGGGTGCAGTTTGACCGTGCTTATTGTCAGGTTGCTGTTTGTAACCCGTCGCGAGCCAGCCTGATGACCGGTTTGCGCCCCGATAAACTCGGTGTGTGGACCCTGCCGATTCATTTTCGTGAAGCCAAACCCGATGCAGTGACCCTGCCTCAGTGGTTTCGCAAATTCGGTTATACGGCGGTGAGCCACGGGAAAATTTATCACAACCCCACGCCGGACCCGCAATCCTGGAGTGAACCCATTCGGCCGCTTCGAAATATTGCTCGGGGTTATCCAAAAAATGTTCCGGCTGACATTCGTAAGGTGCAAGTCGGTTTGCCAGTTAATGATTGGCGCAAAAATAATCTTCGGGGACCCGCAACCGCAGCTCCTGAGATTGAAGATAATCTTCTTTTTGATGGGGCGCGCACGGACTTTGCCATTGAAGATTTAAGGCGGTTAGGAAAAAAGAAGTCTCCCTTCTTTCTCGCAATGGGATACATCCGCCCGCATCTTGCCTGGATTGCCCCAAAAAAATATTGGGATCTTCATGATCCTGATAAACTACCGGTCATGACTGAGGGGAAGATGACTCCCAATACGCCTCCCTATGCTCTTTCTAACAGCTACGAGATGACTCATTACATGGACTTGATTGACTTCCCCAAACCGTGGGACAGGAAACGGGTTTCAGAGGAGCAGGCCAGGCATCTTATGCATGGCTATTACGCCTGTGTTTCCTATGTGGACGCGCAGATTGGACGCCTATTGGATGCCTTGAAGGAAGAAGGATTGGCTAAGAATACTATCGTGGTTTTGTGGAGCGATCATGGATGGAAGCTCGGAGAATTTAATGGCTGGGGTAAGATGACCAATTATGAGATCGATACAAGGGTACCTCTGATTATTTCTGTGCCCGGAATGTCTACCGCCGGGCAGTCCACCGAGAGTCTGGCTGAGTTGCTGGATCTTTTTCCGACGCTTTGCGATCTCGCAAAAATTGAGCAGCCGGATTTTGTGGATGGCACAAGCCTCATGCCCGTCCTGCGTGATCCAAAAGCTACGGTGAATGAGGCTGCCTACAGTCAGTATTATCGTAACCATGAAGGAGAGCCCTACATGGGTTATGCTATGCGTACCTCAACCCACCGATTTGTTGAATGGCGCGATTTCAATACGGGGACAGTCACTGCAAGAGAACTGTATGACCACCGGAAAAACTCCACTGAATCGGAGAACCTCATTGATGAGGTGTCAAAGACGCTTGTCGATGAACTGACTGCACAGCTGTTGAAGCTGCATCCTCGCCGGCCTCTTTCGCTTACCCCCTCAGTTCATTCCAATCCCAGTCCGGGACGGTACAAGGTGCCCATATCTTTTGTTAACCAGTCAAAAAGTGAAATCATGGTTTACCCAATCAGCACTCGTGGTCGACGCGGACGTGCTCGGGTTCTGGAGTCCGGTCAGACGATCAAAATTAATGCCAGGATTGGAGGGGTTTATGTGGTGGAAAGCAGGGATGGAACCATTCACCAAATTCACTCACCGACTTTCCCTGAAAAAGTAATTGCCATTAACTGATATCAAATATGTTGATGAATAGGATCATTCCTTGCTCTTTTGTTTTGTTGTCTTTTGGCCTGTCAGTTTGTGCTGAGGTCAGGCTCCCAAGTTTTTTTAGTGACCACATGGTTTTGCAGCAGCAAACCAGTAATGCCATCTGGGGCTGGGCGGATTCTGGGGAGCTGGTAAAGGTGAAATCCAGTTGGGGAGTAAGTGCTTCAGTTGAGGCTGATGCAAATGGTAAATGGAAAATATTCCTGAAAACTCCGGGTTCTGCAACAGGTCAGTCTCTAAGGATTTCAGGATCAAACACCATACAAATCAAGGATGTTGCCATTGGGGAGGTATGGTTGTGTGTGGGGCAATCGAATATGGGCTGGTCTGTGGCCAATTCCTTTGAAGCGGAGGGTGAAAGCAAGGTCAACCTGCCACACTTGCGCATCTACAGGTCCGCTCGCGAACACTGGCATGAGCCTTTGCAGGAAAACCGCGATCGACTTGGTCAGTGGAAAAGATGTGATCCAAAATCCGCTGCCGAGACTTCGGCGGTTGCCTATTATTTTGGAAAGAAACTGCATGAAGAACTCAAGATACCGGTAGGCATCATCCAGCGGGCCTACGCCGGCACGCCGATTGAGGGATGGATGCCTTGGGAAATTCAGAAGGATGATCTACGTACTCAGGCACATCGGCAACGTCTTATCGATTTTGCCGAACGTCGGAGTCGTAATCAGGGTGAGACCAAGGCAAAAGCACTGGCCGGATTTAAGAAGGAACTTGCTGAATACAATACAAAGATTGATGCGGGTCAGACGATGAAGAATGCCTTTCGCCAGTTGATGCCACCCACCATCACGCGGCCCGGCACGCTGGGCCACCAGTATCCGGCCAATATTTATAATGCCATGATTTATCCGGTTCGTCCCTACGGAATCCGGGGGATTATTTGGTACCAGGGGGAGCGTAACTCAAAGGACGTGCCCCAGTCGGTTCATTACCAGAGCCAGTTGACCAGGCTCATAGGTTATTATCGAGATTCCTGGCACAGGTTATCTGGAGGTCATGTGCACAAGGATTTTCCTTTTCAGTTTACGCAATTACCAAGTTGGAATCCGTCCCAAACTAAGCCCGTTGAGGGGTTGGAGGCTAGCTGGGCTGTCAATCGTGAATCCATGCGGCTTGCCGACCAAAAAGTTCCCAATACGGCAATGGCAGTGACCATCGATACCGGGGATGCCATTGCCTTGCATCCCAAGAACAAGAAACCCATTGGACTGCGCCACGCTTATCTTGCCCTGCAAAAAACCTATGGCAAAAAGATCCCAGCTGATGGCCCTCGCCTTAAGGGAAAAGTGATTCAGGGAAGCCGAATTATCCTTGAGTTTGGATCAGTTGGAGCAGGACTCATGATGAGTCGCCCAGGTGAACTCAACGCCTTTGCCATAGCGGGTAAGGACCAAAACTGGCATTGGGCTCAATCCAAAATCAAGGGCACGACCGTGATAGTTTCTTCAGCAAAAGTTTCGAGGCCGGTCGCTGTCCGGTACGCCTGGGCCATGAATCCTGCGCAGCGCAATTTACTCTATAACAGGGAAGGCTTCCCTGCTTCCCCGTTTCGGACGGACGACTGGCCGCTCTTTA
>JASLKQ010000082.1 GCA_030747505.1 Verrucomicrobiota bacterium
CCTTTAAATCCACGTCGTTTTTCACGGCTAGATGCTCGATCATGCGATCAACTGCTTCCAATCCACCGTAGTCTTTCTTAACAAAGGCGCGAATATCCTCCACATTTGCACTGTTTCCCACCCGGTGGCTGATATTGCCAGTGTGGCACAGGGCACTCGAGAGGTGTCCTTCCAGGATTTCGGCGTTCAAATCTTTCGGGTTTCTGCTGCGGACGGCCTGGATAAAGTTTCCAAAGTGGTCGCCTCCTCCCTTGAACTCCTTAATCTTCCTGTCGTCATTGTCATATACCTGCACGGAGTTGTAATTGCGAACTGCTACCCAGCCTTTTTCACATTCAACAAAGACCGCAACATTTCCACCCCGGAAGGAGGAGCGTTCGTTGTTCTTCTTCTTATTGTCTTCACCCAGCCCACGCACTTCAAAAATGAGTGGAGTGTCCCCGTAGTCATGATAGATGACCTGAGTATTGGCCGACTCTCCATCGTCCTTATAACCCAGACGACCTCCTACGCTCCATACGCGGGGTGAAAGTTCCATTTCTCCGAGGAACCAGCGCGCAATATCCATTTGGTGGATGCCCTGATTGCCAAGATCTCCATTTCCGTAGTCCCACATCCAGTGCCAATCATAATGGAGTCGTTCCCGGGTGAGGGGTTTTTTTGGAGCCGGGCCAAGCCAGAGGTTGTAATCCACCTCGCGAGGAACCTCCTTGGTGTCGGCAACGTCTCCAATGCTCTTCCGTCGCTTGTAGCAGAGTCCACGGGAGATTTTGATTTTACCCAGATTACCTGCTTGCACCCATTTAACCGCATCCTGAATGCATTTTGCACTTCGTGCCTGGGTTCCTGTTTGAACAATTTTCTTATACTTGCGTGCCGCATTCACCAGTTGGCGACCCTCCCAGACGTTGTGGCTGACGGGCTTTTCCACATAAACATCTTTGCCTGCCTGAACGGCCCAGATCGCAGCCAGACTGTGCCAGTGATTCGGAGTGGCAACGGTTACCACGTCGAGTTGCTCTTTCTCCAGCATCTTGCGAATGTCCTGATAGCCATTTACCTTGTGTTTGGCCGCGCCAGCATCGAGCACTTTCTGGTCTACATCGCAGAGTGCTGTCAGCTTCACTCCTTGTTCGCGTTTTTGCATGCCCGTGATGAAGCCGATGTGGCTATTGCCGCGGCCGCGGAATCCCACGGTGGCGCAGCGCAGGGTTTCATTGGCTCCTTTCACCTGAGCCCAACTCTTGGCCGTCCAAGCCACCGTAGCTCCGGTGTAGAGGGAGGTTTTAAGAAAGTTACGACGTGTTTGTTTGTTCATAATTGGTGTGTGTTCTGAGTTTAAGGTTATTTGCCTTTGGCTGCAACCCATTGGCGGTATTGAGTGTCAATTTTTTTTGCATCGCCTTTGCCGGCATGCCAATAGAGGCGGTATTTAAAGGTTAGAGACCGACCTTTCATTAGTGGATAGTTTCCGGCGTTTTTATCCTCAAGTTTTTCGAAGTGGCGTTTGCCGAAAATGTTTGCACTGCACAGGCCATATGAGCGTGCGTGCCAGTTAGTCGGATGGCGTGGGTTGTTCGGATGATCAAACATGGCGACCCCAAGAAGCTTGCCCTCCACAAGGCCAGAGTAATCCACCCATTTTGCGCGCTTTCCCCAGCAGGCTGCTCCACTGTCCCCTTCGCTATTGAGCATATACCCTTCTGCTTTGATCTTGGCAGTGCCGTGCGGGTTCACACACATGGAGTCAGGGACACGGAATCCCATTCCTGCGTCTTTGTCGTCCATCAGCACAATATCACCTTCAGAGGCATGGATGGTGATTGTGTAGTCGATGGTTCGGGCAGTTTTACTCGCGCCGAACCGAATGACTCGGCTGTCTGTGGCAATCGTTTCACCGGTTTTGCTTACCCATCTGTTTACTGCAATAATGGAGCCATCTTTTCCGCACTCTACATTGGTGGCGACTTGTTTACCGCTGTTGGAATTTTCGCCCCAAAAATCATGGATACCACCATCTTTACCGCCCTTTACATGTCGGTGTCCCCAAAACACGCTGCGGTGATGTGCGTGGTCATTTGATTCACCTGGCAAGGCCTTTTCCATGGGGAAACGTCGCGTCATTCCCGTTCCATCAATCCAGCGTACCGGATACAGTGCGGGCTTTGGGACTCCTTCATAGTGATAGCTGGTGAATAGCTGGCCGTCGATTTTAACATCAATGCGACCTTTGCCGTGGGAAAGGGCAATGTCGTCGGCAAATAGGGAAATGCTGAATAATGCCGTGGTTGCAAAAAGGAACCGGAGATTAAGCTTCATGGCGTGAATCAAATGCTAAGGTGCAGCATGTCACGGTCAACGAAAATGTTACTCAACTGTCAGGTCTCAAAACCGACCCTGAGTGAACCCATCCCTGGCGATCGGTAATGTCCCGAGCCAGAAACCAATCCCCATGAATACGGTCAATTTCGACTTCCGCACCATCAAACCATTTAAACTGATCAGGGGAAGCCTTTACCGGTCCAAATCGAGCTACTGTTTCGCCGTTAATAACTGCCCACTTGTAGGAGGTCTGGTCGTGCCATGTTAGAATGGCAATCAGTGTTAAAGTCATGGCAGTCGCCCCAAAAAGTGGGCGAATTATGGCGCCACGTTTCCGCCAATTAGGTCGTATGTTAATGGCAGCCAACCAGATCAACCATATGGTTAGGGGGACAGCAGCTATTAGCGTCCACTCGTTTAAGGTGAAAAATCCGGTCAAACTTTGCCAGATTCCAAGTTTTGGGGGGGAGCCATTGTGCACCTCGTCCCGGGCCAGCTTGAGGTTATGTTGAATATTCTTGTCCCGCGGATCGAGGGAATGAGCTTGGCGATAATGGAATATAGCTCGGCCGAGCTGACCATCGTGAAAGGCGGCGGTCGCCAGATTGAAATGTAGAGGTGCAGAAACAACACCCTCATTAATTTGTGCCTGATAATTGGTGAGGGCTTGGCCAAAAGCACCGTCATGAAATGCTATATTTCCTGCTTCGAAGAGGGAGGCGTTTTGATCTTTACCGGCGACAATGTCGGTAAAAATCAAGAATAACAAATGAGTGGCAATCAACCTCTTCATTTTAAATCACGGAGAACCCTGCTCAGGTCTTGCAAGGCCGATTTCTGATCTAGTTGACTAGAAGAGCCAGCAAAGCGGGTGAGCTCGTCTAATTGAAACAATCTTTCCAGTGATTTTTGGGATTCGCTGGGCAGGCGTAGGTCCGATTCCTCTACAGTTTGCAGGGTTATCCCCTGTGCAGGGCGGTTAATCGCCATTCCAATGTGTTCGCGTAAGATTAGTTGAACATTGGCTGAAAATGTACTCGGATCATTCTGTGAATCTGATGAATTCAGGGTTCGCATTGTTTTACGGGTGACGCGTTCAACGTGTAATCTGCGTGCAACTTCTGGATGGGTTTCGAGATATTCAGCGCGCTTGCGGTAGGCAAAGGCTGTAAAAAAAGCCAATAGACCGGTTGCCGGGATAGCTAAAAACCATGGTTGAATAATGAGTGGCGGCTGAATGTCTGCCAGATGTCCCGGAGTATCTTTAATCATTCGGATCTTTGGGATGTCTTCAGAAGTTTGAATTCCCTGTGGCCCGGGGGGATCGCCAGCAGGACTGGCAGGCATTCGGGATCCGGTAACTTCCACGGGCGTGGAGGGGGAGTTCAAGGTGACGTATTTCTCTGTGCGAGGATTAAAATAACTGAACTTTAAGGCTGGGATATGGGACAGAGTGGATTGGGTGGGGATGATCATGCGTTGGAATGTCTTGCGCGAATTAAGATGACGTGTATCGGTATACTGAACTTCGCTGGTTGGTGGATGCGTTTTGAATCCTTCCCAGGAATCCGCGTTCGGGATGGGGGTGTTGTCCAGTGTGCCTTGGCCTGAAAGAGTGACCGATAGCTCAATGGGTTCACCCACCTCGACACGGTTGGGCTCGGCTGAAGCAGTCATCTGAAACTGGCCGACTGTGCCGCTAAAGTGTTCCGGTTGTCCTTCTTTTGGCAGCGGGACCACTTCCAAGGCAATGGGGTCGCTGGTTAGGTGCAGTTTTCGCTGTCGGCCGAAAACATCCTGGCGATAGTCCATTACCGTCACTTCCAATTCAAACAGAACATTGAGTTTGCCTGGTTTCATCGCGATTGCTCCGGTGTCAAAAAGAAACACATTCTGGTAGAGTATTCCGTCAATGGTCCGTTGACTGCTCTGTCTATACTGAGGTCGTATTCGAGTGAAACGAATGCCTTCGGTAATCAGTTGGGGAACTGGCAGGTGGTTTTGGCGTAAACCTTGAGCGAGTAATTCCATGGATACCGGGAACACTTCTCCGACGTAGACCTTCTTTACTGGAGTGTTGACTCGTAGTAATGCAGGAGGAGGGCTTTTGGCAATGTTCTGAGGTGTATTGTTTCCGTTCTTGTCTAAAACGGTGAGGGTCAGAGCTTCGCTGCGGATTTCCTTGCCGGCAATCATGGTCTTGAATGGAGGGATCGCAAAACGACCGGCTACTCGAGGAGTGACGTGGTAAGTGAAGGTTGAATTAATCGTTCTTTGACCGTTATTTAGACTGAATTCCTTGCCGCTGGAAACAAACGAAAGTGCGAGGCTTTTGGGGGTTGAGGTTTGCTCTACTGTTGAGGCAGCTCCTCCTTCACAGCGAAGGGTGAGGGTGGCACTGTTGCCCAGATTAACTGTGGAGGGTTTGATGGTGGCCGTAAGTGTTGCGGCTAGTAAGCCAAAAGGTAATGAGAATGCAGCAAAAATGAAGGGTCGCATTACCAATCCTTTTTGTTTTTCCGTTGTCCGAATCTGGGACCTTTGGCTTTAATGGCACCCAGAGGTTTCTCGTCTGTTTTTAACGCATCCAGTAGCTGCTGAGCTTGCCGTAGTGTCTCTAGGAGTTCTTCTGAGAGCTCCCCTTCATCCCGATCTTCGTCTGCTTGCTGGTCGCCCGGCTCCTTGCCGTCTTGGTTCTGAGGGTTTTCAGGATTCCCTTGACCATTGTTTTGATCGGGGTTGTTGCCCTGACCACTGTTTTGGTTTTGCTGGGGGTCTTCCCCTTCTCCTTGGCCGTCTTCTGGAGGAGTGGGATCTACCCGTATCCACTCCTTGCCGTTGAATACCTCTGCCCAGGCATGTGCATCAGTTTGAACATTGGTCCAGCTCTGGGTTTTTTCGTCCCACTCGCCACCGGCAAAACCGCATACCACGCGTGCAGGAAATCCGGCCGAACGAGCTAGGAGCACATAGCTATAGGCAAAATATTCGCAGTGACCAGGTTCCTCTGAAGTCATCCATCCAATGACCGGATCATTTTCCTTATCCTCTGGAATCTGAGTTTGACGTGTGTATTTATGCCGCTTGTGAAGCCACTCGATACATTTTTCATTGAACTCATCAAGGGGGAGTTGGTTGTCCTCGGTGAAACTGGCAAGAGCACTTAACAACTGGCTTATCTCGGAGGTCTTCAGATTAAGCGCCAGAGTGGTGAAAGGGTAGATTCCTTCGCGTTCCACAGTGAAATCGTTCTCTCTCTCGGGTTGCAAGGGGGCATCCATGGTGCTGGCAGCAAGTCGACCGTTGTCGGTGGGATCGCTTATCGTATAGTTAATGGCGTGGGTGGGGACGCTCTTAAGTTTTGCCTGAAGGACAACAGGGTTATATTTCCAGGAATTCTCCTCCACGCGTGCATTGGCAAAGGGGCCGTTCAAGGGGAGGAATTCGCTGAAGAGTGGTTCAAACCGGAAACGCCATTGGCCGGGTCTAATTTCTTCAGCAGGTTTGCGTCCGCCATATTCGTTTAGTGAATTGGAGGCAATTTGGGCCTGTGTCTTTAGAGAATCTGACACCTTGGCTACTCCGTGAGCATAGTGATCTAAGGCGAACATTCGCCAATAGGGTCTTTCAGGGATGAGTTCACGATTTGGCGGGAAAATTCGCAGCGCAAATTTTTTGTCTTCCTGATTTTTAAAACGGGTAACGCCATCCAAGGGGACCTCGTCAGATAGCTGTTCAAGTTTGCGTTTGGCTTCTTCGATTTTGGTGCGAACAAACTTGAGGTTTCGCTTGGAAGAATTGTCTTGCGGGTTGAGTTCACTTGCTGCCTCGAAATGACCAGCGGCCTCTTCCCATGCAGGAATCTGGTCTTCAGGGCGTTGCATCTGTGCTCCCAGTCGGTAGTGGGAGTTGCCCAAGTTGTAGAAGGCGCGGTGTTGCAGGTTCAGGTCACTGGTCCTCAGAGAACTCCGGAAATGCTTGGCTGCCTCGTTATGTTTGCCTGATTGATAAGCGGCTGTTCCGGCATTATAATGGAACTTGGGGTTCCCTGGATTGAGCCTGAGAAGTTCCTCATAATCCTGCTGAGCTAGTGCATATTCACCCTGCCGGTAATTGCTTTGGGCTTGTTTTAAGGTGGCTCCTTCAGTTGGGAAGGTTAACAATACAAAAACTAAAACCGCCACTGCCGGTTTCTGGCGTGTTCTTCGGCCTTGAGGCCAGAATATTTCCAGCAGCAGCAAGCCAACTGCTCCAGCCAGCGGCCACTGATAGCGTTCTTTTTGGCGCCTCACCATGGCGTTATTATTCTCTGATTTTGGCAGGGGTGCGAGTCCATTTTTGTACAACACTTCCATCGTGCGTGCCCCTGATAATTGCAGGTAAAAGCCGCCAGTCGCCTCGGCTATATCCTCCAACATGGTTTCATTAAGCTGGCTGCGAACAGCTTTGCCTTCTTCATCCCTCATGAATTGTTGGCGCGGTGAAAGGTAGGTATTGCAGATTCGGCAACGGTTTCGTTTGGGGGTATTGGCTGATTCACAGCTGGGACAGTAATTAACGGGGATTAATTCCCCTTTTGAGGTTCCAGCGCCAATCGTAAAGATTCGCAGTCCCTTGCCGGCGGCTTCCTCGGCAACTGCAAGAGCATCGGGATCGTGGTCTTCTCCGTCTGAAAAAAGCACCAGAACCTTATGGCTGTCCTCCTCATGATTGCCGAAAGATTCAACGGCGGTTTTGATGGCTTCCCCAAGATTCGTGCCCCCTTCAGGAATCAGGTCCACATTGACAAGGTTCACGTGCTGTCTAAGAGCCTCCTGGTCGACAGTCAGAGGGCATTGCAAAAAAGCCGAACCGGCAAAAGGAATGAGCCCGAAGCGGTCGCCTTGTCCCAATTCCAATAATTCCTGGATGGCTAGTTGTGTGCGTTTCATCCGGTTGGGTGCGAGATCCTCAGCAAGCATGCTGCGGGAGGTGTCCACCGCGATTAGGATATCCAATGAAGTGGCATTGGATTTTTCCAAAACATAACCCCACCTTGGAGAAGCTAAGGCCAGACATCCTAAAACCACAGCACCGATAACAAAAGTGCAGCGGGTCCAGTATTCCCAGGCAGGCATATGGGCAGTCAGATTTTTGATACGTTCCTTGCTGACAAAAAGAGCCAGCATTCGTTCCCGCTGAAACCATGCGATCACGCTCCCTGCCAGCATCAATAGGGCTAGTAGAATTGCCAGGTAAATATAACTTGGATATCCCCAGTTCACGGCAGTCTCCTTAAGAGAGTATAATTCAATATCAGGTCCAATACCAATAGCCCCAAGCTGATGCCAAGAAAGGTGCGGAAAAGATCGTGGTACTGAAGGTAACGTTGCTCTTCTCGTTCAGTTTTTTCCAGTTGGTCAATCTCCTTGTAGACAGCACGCAATGCTTCAGTGCTTTCTGCTCGAAAATATTTACCACCTGTTTTAAGGGCGATTTCGCGCAGGCTGTCTTCATCAATACCCACCAGTTGTACCGGTCGTTTAAAGCCGAATTGGTCAGGCAAGTAGAGCATGGTTCCATCCTTTCCGATGCCGATGGTATAGATTTTTATTCCGATGGCTGCAGCGGCTGTGGCGGCTTCATGTCCCTTTATTTTTCCGGTGTTTTCCTCGCCATCGGTCATCAGAATCACGATCCGGCTTTTGGAATCCTTGATCTCCCGCAGTCGGTTGATGGCTGCACTGATTCCTGAACCAATGGCTGTTCCTTCCTCAGGCACCGTTTCAGTCGTAAAACGGTCGAGGTTTTCCAGCAGGAACGAATGGTTTAGGGTCGGTGGACTGGCAATGTATGCCTTGCCGGAAAAAGCAATGAGGCCAATCCGGTCACTGGGTCGGCCGTTGATGAATTCTTCGAGCACCTCCTTGCTGACATCCAAGCGATTTGAGTCGCGCCCCAAGCGTTCGAAATCTTCAGCCAACATGCTGTCAGACAAATCCATGGATACGACGATATCAATTCCACTGGCTCGAATACGTTGTTTGCCTTCGCCCCACTGCGGTCTTGCCAAAGCCAGGATGAAGCCTGTTAGGGCAAGCCAACGTAGTAACCAAAGAAATCGTCCGGCTTTTTGGGGGGCTATTTTCTGGAAGCGACGCACGAGAGCCAGAGAAGAGTATATCACTGCCGGAGGAGCACCCGTGGCTCCCTTCAGCCAGCCAGCCAGAGGCAGCAAAAGCAGCAGCCATAGCCAGGCTGGTTCGGCGAAAGTGAAACTATTCATGATTTCATTCTAGGCGGCTCAACTCTGGGAGGTATGCTGCCGGGAAGCGTGGGGGCTGTTTCATCCACTATTTTGACTGCCACAGTGTGGAGTTGACGACACTCCTCTTCAGTCGGGTCCAGACGGGCAAACTTGGGGAAATCACAGTATCTCAGGAATTGGGCCAGTAATTCCTTTTGTTCTCCGGTCATTTGAGGCATCTGGTTCAGTTCCATGAGGAACTCTTCAGTGGTTCGTTCCGGGGCTTGTACATCAAATCGTTCCTCTAAATATACACGGAGTATGTCGGCAGTTGCTTCGATAAACAACGATGGCGTTCCTAACAGTGCCCATACTTCTCGTAGTTTTTTCTGAGCTATTTCATTAGGCTTGGGGCCAGGGGTAGGCTGGGCTGGTTTGTATAGTGCCCAGATAAGCAAGACTGAGCCTGCGGCAAGCAATAGGATCAGGAGCCACCACATGGTGCTGGAACCATCGCCGTTTTCCAATTCCAGCGGGGGCTTGATCTCAAGGAGCTCGAGCTTATTGGAGTCGTTCATACCCGGCGTTGTCGCTCGAGGCGGGTTCGGAAAAATTTTGATAGTGCAGGCACGTAAGGGTCATTAGTCCGCAGGCGAATGTGGTCGATGGCGATGCCGCATAATTGTTGTTCCAGTTCTTCCTGTGCATGAGATTGGTGATGGCTGAACGCAGAAATTTCTTCTTCGTTGCGAAGGCTTATTTCCCCAACTTCTCCTGTTTCGGCATCCTCCATGGTGATTCGGCCTAATGCAGGGAGAGTCTCTTCATGAGGATCGGTGATTTGCACGGCAATCACGTCGTGGCGCCGCTGGGCCTGTTGGAGAGCCGATACTGGAAGGGGATCAAGAAAGTCTGAAAGGACTATCATGACAGCGCGTCTGCGAAAGGTCTTTTGCAGATGTTGCAGAGCATGTTGCAAATCGCCTCCTCGACGATCAGGCGTGTGTTCAAGGATGTCGCGTACTAACCGCAGAACGTGCCGGTTGCCTTTGGCTGGAGCGACATATTTTTCTACGCGCTCGGTAAAGAGCGTGAGGCCTACCTTGTCATTGTTTCTTTGGGCGGCAAAGGCAAGAACGGCAGCTACTTCTGCTGCCAGCTCATGTTTGGTTTGTAGACCGCTGCCAAAAGTGCCCGAGGCGCTGAGGTCAACCATCAGCATGATGGTGAGTTCGCGTTCCTCGACATATTGTTTGATAAACGGTTGATTGAGGCGCGCGGTGACGTTCCAGTCGATATTACGAACCTCGTCACCGGGTTGATATTCACGGATATCGTCAAAGTCCATGCCTTGTCCCTTGAAGACACTCTGGTATTGGCCGATCATCATGTCACTGACCAGCCGCCGAGTGCGAATCTCAATCTGCCGCACCTTGGCCTGAAGTTCGGGCATGTTCATGGAATATTAGGGAACAGGGAGATGGTCTAATAGCAGCTGTATGACTTCTTCACTGTTTTTCCCCTGGGCTTCCGCTTCGTAGGAAATGTGTACGCGGTGTCGTAATACATCCATGGCAATGCCCTTTACATCATGCGGGGTCACATAGCCGCGGCCCTGAACAAAGGCGTGGGATTTGGCAGCGAGTGTTAGGAATATGGTGGCCCGCGGGGAAGCTCCCAGATCGATCAAGTTTTTAGCAGGGATTTTATATTTTTCTGGATCACGAGTGGAGCACACCAGATTGACAATGTAATCCTTCACCTTGTCATCAACATAAATAGTGTCGACCACCTTGCGGGCGGCAAGAATTTGGTCGGATGTAACCACCTGGGAAGCCTCGGGCAGACCTTCGGTTTTGGCCCAATCATCAAGGATACGTCGTTCCTCATCCCATTCAGGGTAATCGATAACGACTTTCAGCATGAACCGGTCTACCTGCGCTTCGGGTAAGGGGTAGGTGCCTTCCTGTTCAATTGGATTTTCAGTTGCCATGACGAGGAAGGGAGTAGGCAGAGGATAGGAGGTTTCGCCGATGGTAACCTGTTTCTCCTGCATCGCCTCAAGGAGCGCACTCTGAACCTTGGCCGGGGCTCGGTTGATTTCATCAGCAAGTACCAGATTGGCAAATACCGGTCCTTGACGCGTGGTGAATTCGCCCGATTGCGGATTGTATATTTGTGTTCCAGTGACATCAGCCGGCAGCATGTCCGGGGTAAATTGGATTCTGGAGAAGTCGATATTGATGGTGTCAGACAAGGTTTTGATGGCCAGAGTTTTGGCTAGCCCTGGTACGCCTTCAAGCAACACGTGGCCATTGGCAAGCAGGCTGACCACCAGTCTTTCCATCAGGTAAGATTGGCCAACAATAACTTTACCAGCCTCATCCAGTAGAGGCTGAACAAACGCACCCGCCTCAATCACCTGTTGATTGGTTGCCTCGATTTCGTCCCGATTCATGCCGGGAGAGTAACGGCTAAGAGCCAAAGGCTAAAGGCTGAAAAATTCAGCCCATTCCTCCTCCTTAAAACCGACTCGCCCTCCTCCTTTATTAATTACAAAGGGGCGCTTTACTAGGTTGCCATTGGTATTGAGCATGTCGATTAGCTGGGCTTCTGATAGTTTGGGAAGGTTGTCTTTTAGGTTAAGTTTTTTATAATCGGCACCGGAAGTGTTGAAGAGCTTGCGAATGTTCCCACCATAGAACTTAAGCATGCGTCGCAACTCGGCTTTGTTGGGGGGGGTTTCGCGAATGGGGATCAATTTGAAATTCGCTTCATTTTGTTTGAGCCATTTGAGTGCTTTGCGACAGGTACTGCAGCCATTGTACTCGTAGACTTTGTTGGGCATGAACTGGATTCTAACAAGCTATTATAGCTGCGTGAAGAGATATCGTGCTTGAATTACATCTTTTTCGATTTGCAACTTTAGGGCATCCATGGATTCAAATTCCTCTTCTTCGCGTAATTTTCCGACAAAAGTCAAATTACAGGTTTGTTCGTAAAGATCATCTTCAAAATCCAGTAAATGCGCCTCTACATGGAGGGTGGGCTGAGGATCTTTTAGAGTTGGACGCAGACCGATGTTTACTACGGCTCGGTGGGGTTGCTCGTTTATCTCTGCATGGGCGGCATATACACCACGAGGAGGAGTGCAGAGATCAGTAGTGTCCAGATTTGCCGTTGGGAATCCTAATTGTCGGCCCTGTTGGTCACCTTGGATAACAATTCCACAAAGGGCGTATTCACGCCCTAGCATTTGCCCCGCTGCATCGAGTTGCCCCGCACTAATCGCTTCCCGAATCCGTGTACTGCTGACAGTTTGCTGATCAAGCGATACACTTGCTAAACCATGGGTAATGTAGTTGAGCTTTTGTCCTAGTTGTTGGAGTAGCTTTACGTTCCCGGACCGGTTGTGGCCGAAGACAAAGTTGGCTCCTACGCAGATAGAGCTGACTCGTTCAAGATCGATCGCAAGCCCATGAATAAATGCTTCGCCGGAGATTTGGCTCATCGCCTCATCGAAGGGCAGAACAAGGGTGGATTCAATGCCAAGAGATTCAAAGGCAGACAGCTTTTGTTCAAGAGTGTGTATTAACAGTGGAGCGCGCTCAGGAGCCGTGACTTTAGCAGGGTGTTGATCGAAAGTGACACAGAGTGAGGTTGCTTCGAGCTGATGTGCATCTGAAACGGCCTGACGAATCACCTGCTGATGTCCCAAGTGGACGCCGTCGAACATGCCAATAGCACAGCAAACCCGGCCGTTAACCGGTTGCAGGCTTCGGGCGTCATTGAGCACCCTCATTTCGGCTGCAATATACGGGTGAGTTCCAGTAAAGTGATAACCCTGGCAGTCAGTTCCTCATCAGGTAATTCGAGGAGATCTTCCAGCTTCATGGCATCTTTTATGTTGAAATCGCCAGAGTCGGCGCGATGAAGTGTTCGTAAATGGGCTCCACATGTTAGTTTTTCTCCTAGCTCATGGGCAAGGCTGCGTACATAGGTGCCCTTTGAGCAGTGTACACGGAATTTTCCTACCGGTTGTGTATAGTCGGAAAACTTAAAGGAAAAGATATGTACCGGTTTGGCCTCCCTCTTGATGATCTTTCCCTTGCGTGCCAATTTGTATAGTGGAACACCATTTTTTTTAACTGCCGATACCATGGGTGGTTTTTGTTGGATATCTCCTGTAAACCCCTGCGCAAGGGTGTTGAGTTTAATGCAATCCAAGGGCGGAATATTGGTTCTGCAAGTAATAGCCCCTTGAGCATCATAGCTGTCGGTAGTTATTCCGAATTCCATCGAGCCTTCGTAAACTTTGTGGTCGGCGGTAAGTTTTTGCGAAAGCTTGGTGGCTTTTCCGAGGAGCAGAATTAAAAGTCCGGTGGCTGCAGGGTCAAGAGTGCCGCAATGCCCTACTTTCTTGATTCCGTATTGTCCGCGGATAATATCGACAATATCATGTGAAGTGGGGCCTGCTGGCTTATCTATGAGTAATGCACCATGTAGGTCGGTTTCCTGTCGGGTAGGTCGGGGCATTAGGTTTATTTTTTGGTGTCTACCAAAGCTTTTTTTACAGCAGAAAGTACCTGGCGCTGGATGGTAATTTGCTTGCCGGGAATCCGTGCTCCGGCAGCCGATTGGTGTCCTCCTCCTCCAAAGGATACGGCAATTATGGAAACATCCAATTCAGGAAGTTTTGAACGCAGGCTGATTCTTGTGATTTCTGGTTCAATTTCCTCAAAAAGACACGCAACTTTTACTCCCTGAATATCTCG
>JASLKQ010000083.1 GCA_030747505.1 Verrucomicrobiota bacterium
CAGATTGATGAGGATTTGGTGCAGGAACTAATCGACCTCAAGGGGTTGGTAAAACCACAGGAAATTCTACTCGTACTCGATGCGGCCACCGGTCAGGAAGCAGTGAGCGTGGCGACTCACTTTAATGAGGCACTGGGAATCACCGGCTCCATTCTCACCAAACTCGATGGGGATGCCCGCGGTGGTGCGGCACTTTCTCTCAAGAGCGTAACAGGGTGCCCAATCAAGTTTGTGGGTGTGGGCGAAAAGCTCGACGAGTTCGAAGCGTTTCATCCTGAACGCATGGCGGGCCGTATCCTAGGGATGGGCGATGTGGTCAGTCTGGTGGAGAAAGCGGCAGAGGCCATTGAGGAGGATGAAGCCAAGCGCATGGAGGAAAAGATGCGCAAGGGGGAATTTACCCTGGAGGATTTTCTGGAACAAATGCGGGCCATGAAAAAGCTGGGGCCACTGGAAAATATTGTCGGGATGTTGCCCGGCGGGGATGAAGCCCTAAAGGATGCGGATTTGGATAAAGGACAGGCGGAGATGAGCCGCATGGAGGCCCTGATTTGCGCCATGACGCCCAAGGAGCGCCGTCAACCCAATATCCTGAATGCCAGCCGGCGTAAGCGTATTGCCGCGGGGACCGGGGTCAAGGTGACTGAGCTTAACGGCATGCTCAATAAATTCTTTCAGATGCAACAGATGATGAAGAAGATGGGCAAGATGCAAAAGATGATGGCCAAAATGGGGGGCGGAGGTTTGGGCGGCCTGATGGGGCGGTAGTGTGAATACTTAAGTATTCATTTTTTCTATATCAAATTCAGGCTAGCCCAATGGGACAGATGGCTGGAATCGTAGCAATGGGGCTTGGGCTCCTGATCGTTGGAGTTATTATTCAAATTCTACTTTTTGCGGGCACAGTGCTCTTGGTAATTCCAAAGAGTCGCCAAGATATCGGGCCGACCTTTGCCAAGAGTGCGTTACATATTGTCGCAATGTATTTAATATTAGGGGGGACGCTTTTCATTGGAGGGCTCGTAATCAGTCCTCTGTTGGCTTTTTTGGTCGCATTGTTAGTTACCGCAGGAATGTGGAATTTTCTTATACGGAAACTCTTTGATGCGTCAAACGGACAAGGTACCGCGTGTTTTTTTGTATGGGTGGGATCGGGGTATTTTATCCCCCAGCTTTTGGCGGTTTATACGTAGGACTGACGAACTGGATTTATTCGGGCAGTTTGTATTCTGCCAGATCGGCGATGAAGGTGCCGTGCTTGATTTTTGTTTTGATCCGAAGTGGAGCCCGGCGATCATCATCACTCAACCAGATCTGTAATTTGGCATCCGGATCCTTTTTAAATACACCGCGCAGTTGTCCCAGATCCGGTTCCACCAGGATTGCCTGAAAGGTCTTTTCACCAATCTTAATTTCCTGTTTACCCACCACCGTTACCTTCGAGGGGAATGTGGCTTTGCCGTCACATACAGCACTGGAAAATTCACCGGCAGTTTCGAGGTCCAGTTCGCGGAATTTGAAGATGATACTCAAGGGGTCAAACGTGCTGGATTCGGTTTCAATCTGGCCATCAGGTTTGCCATCAAGGTTGCGTTTGCATTGCCGGGTATTTTCATCGAAGACCAGATCCACCTTGCGGGAGGAAAAATCGGTTTGAATGGTGTGATATTCGAGGGAGTGGGTGAAGGTTGTGTTGACGACTGAAGTTGCATCATACTTGACCAATCCTCCAATGGCCTCTCCTTTCAAAGTAAACTTCCAGAGATCTGTTCCGTTTTGATCAATTTTGTTTGCCCGGAAGGTGACCCTGCCGGCCGGGAGAGTGAGAATGCCTTTGAGCACTCTCACCTTATAATAGCAGATTTCGCCATCGGCAAAATGTCGAGGTTCATAGATAATAGATTTTTGGGGTAGACTGGCTAGGGTTGCATTTTTTTCATATCGCATGCCCGGGCGAGGTTGGTGATAGGTGCTTTCGGTTTTGCCCAACCAAGCCATCAGGAGCCACAGTGAAACGAGGGAGGTAAGGAAAATAATGCTGATGAGGGCAGCGCGTTTCACTCAGCTATCATGCCGCGTGTCGCTGAGATTGTAAACGCTCGGCGATACGCAGGGCCATTTCCAGACTCTGGCCGTAGTTCAGGCGCGGATCACAATAAGTCTTATAACTTCGGGAGAGGTCTGCCTCTGACAGCTCTTGCGGGCCTCCGGTGCATTCAGTGACATCCTCTCCGGTGAGTTCAAAGTGCACGCCTCCCAAGTGACTGCCAGCAGTTTGATGCACCGCAAAGGCACCTTCCAGCTCCGCCAGTATCGAGTCGTAATCCCGTGTTTTGAGGCCTGTATCAGTACTGACGGTATTTCCATGCATAGGGTCGCACACCCAGGTGACAACCCGGCCTGCTTCAGTGACGGCGTTGATGAGAGGAGGCAATAACTCAGTTACCTTTTCGGCTCCCAAACGGGTGATGACCGTGATGCGCCCTGGCCGGTTTTCCGGTTCGAGCGTGGTGATGAGCTTAACCAATTCCTCAGGTTCAATGGTGGGTCCGGCCTTCACTCCGATGGGGTTTTCGATTCCCCGAAAATATTCCACATGCGCACCATCCAATTGACGTGTGCGTTCCCCTATCCATAGGAAATGGGATCCAAGATTATACCAGTTTTCCCCGACTGGTTCAGTGAAGGCTTCCTCGTAATCCAGCAATAATCCTTCGTGCGAACAGAAGAGTTCCACGGTTTTAAGGGTTGCAGTTCCGCGTACTCCGGTTGATTCCACAAAGTCAACTGCATCGCGAAGTCGGTCCACGATATCCTCGTATTTCTTGCGATTGGCGGTGCTGCGTACAAAACCCAAATCCCAGTGTTGGGGATGGTGCAGATCCGCAAAGCCCCCATCGACCAGGGCCCGTGCATAGTTGAGAGTAGCTGCCGAATAGGAGTAGGCCTGAATGAGGCGCTGGGGGTCCGCAAGGCGCGCGTTGGCATCGGGGTCAATGGCATTGACGTTGTCTCCCCGGTAACTGGGGAGTTCTACACCGTCGATCATCTCGGTATCCTTTGAGCGAGGCTTGGCATACTGGCCGGCCATTCGTCCCATGCGGATAACCGGGATGCGGGCTCCCCACGTAAGGACCAGACTCATTTGAAGGAGAATTTTCAGTTTCGCTTCTATCGCGTTCTTGTTGCAATCGGTAAAACGCTCGGCGCAGTCTCCGCCCTGCAAGAGAAATGCTTCGCCCCGGGCGGCTTTTGCCAGATGAGTACGCAGGGTCTCAACTTCGCCTTGATTTACCAGTGGAGGCAGTGTCCGCACACAATTCAGAGCAGCTTGTAGAGCCTTCACATCCGGGTAACGGGGTTGTTGCTGGATGGGCTTGGAGCGCCAGGAATCGTGCGACCAGTTTTGGGTCAATTCATTCACCAGATGGCGCTGCAAAGGGCTCAGGTTTTTCGATACCAGACTTGGGTTGTGGGCCTATGACGGTGTGACGAATCACCCGGGGTTGCCCAACGATAAGCCAGCCTTCATCTAGAAACTGAACGCAGTCATAGGCAATGCCCGTTTCCAACGGCTCGCCCTTGGTATTGTAATGCAGAATGACGGTGCCCCCACGCAGGTTTGCTTCGAGGTAGTTTTTTGTGATACGGGAGGTGTCAACCTTGCCAAGCTTGACCACGTCAGGATTAATACCGGCTTCATTCATTGCGAGCACGAACCTAAGGTAGCTCTTTTCGGTAAACTGACGGCGAATGGTGGGTAGTTGGGATTCTTGTGCCTTCCAGTAATCATCAGAATCGGTTTTATTGAGCTTGCCGATTTGGCTCTGCAGGGTGAAATACCGGGCCTGCTCTTTTTCAGTCCGCTTTTCCCGTGGAGTTTTCTTTGCTTCGGCCAGTTCGGCCTCCAGTATTTTTAGGGTGAGGACATTCTGAGCTTGGGCAATCACCTTCCAGTTTTTGACGCCCTGACCCAATAACGAAAGCATCATGAGTGCCTCTGAATCATTGGCTTGCAGGGTCTTCTGGAACGCAACGGCCAGATCCTCGGGAGTCCATTTGTTTTTTGTTAGGCGTCGCTCTGAGGGTTTCGAGAGGCCTGTAGGTGGGGAGTTTTTTGAACAACCAGCAACCAGAATTAACGCTACAAGAATCGCCCTGCGCATAGGGGCCAGTTTACTTAGGTTCCCCAATGGCTCAAGGGGGGGTTATCGACAAGCAGGGTCCGCCTATCGGCCAAGGGCTTTTTTAGGTCAGCTGTGTAGGCTTTGGCGTTTTTGTTTTTAAAGCCCACAAGTTAGTGCAGTTCCTTGCCATTGGTCTTCATGACGATAATTGCGGAAAATCCCTCAATTTTATATTTCAGCGCTGCTTCGCTGAGGGGTTTGGGAGCTCTGGATGTGTCTCTCGGGAAGTCGAGCGTCATGAGTTCAAAATTTTGCTCCGCGTAATCGAGAAATTCTTTTTGTGTTAGCACATGTTCATGCAGAGCCGGCACTAGGTCGAGTCGGTAAAGTCGACAAACACCCATTTACCATTTTTTGCCGTCCGGGTCTCCGCTTCCGGAGCTCACGCGGAAGGAATCCTGATTGTGATTACAGCTTATGCCGAGAATCATGGTGAGGGGTGCGAGGGAGAGGAGGATTTTCATTTCTTCGGGTTTTTCTTCAGGGATTGAATGAATTGGGCGGGATGTGTTCCGTTGTAGTCACTGACTCGATGAACTTCAGTGCCATTGGCTTCAAGAATGAGTACAGTGGGGAAACTTTTCACATCATATTCTTGGGAAAGAATCTGATTGGCTTGCCGTTGGTTCCCGGCTTGGGGCCGATTGCGGGGGAAATCAACGGTAACCAGCACATAACGACCTTCTGCAAAATCCAAGAAATCCTTTGTGCGCAACACCTTCTGCTGTAAAGCAATACACGGTGAATTCCAGTCTGAGCCGGTGAAGTTGACTAGGAGTTGCTTCTTCTCTTCATCCGCACGCACTTGTGAGGCGGGGAAATCATCGCTCCATTCCCTTTCAGCAGCGGCTTGATCAGCTAAATCTACAAATTCCAGATCTGCTCCCAGTACCCAGCCATGTCCCGGAAGCTTAACACAGTTATTGAGTTTTAACTGGAAACTGCGGTCTCCCTCACTGAACAGAATGTCAACCGCCCCTTCTGGCAGGGGAGATGCCAAAAAAGTTCCTGGGCGCACCACGATGCTGGCCGCAGCTTTTCCCCAACCAGGGTTGCCGCCACCTGAATGGGTTCGGAACACCGATTCGTGCTGTTGACGCAGGGCAGCCATCTCCATTTTTAAGGGGGCCTTCATGTGTTCAAATTCCCCGGTTGGGTTGCCGAGGAATGCTTCAAGTCTTTTTAGTTCGTTGGTGTGAGTGGTCGTGCGGTTGGTGGCAATGATCGTTTGAATGCGTGCACTAGTGATCCGCGCATCCACCACATAAACCTGTTTCATGCCCGCAAACAGTTTGGGCTCGGGGACCCCCCATAGCGTATATGGCTGCAGGGCGTCCATTTTCCCGGTTATGAACGCCTCAAATACCATTTTACCCAGATGTGCGAGTTCTCGGTCGGCTTCGGATTTTTTATCGACGAGGGATTCTGCCTTGAGCTGAGCTTTCGTCTCTGACTTTGGCTTGCAGCCTGAAATAAGGAAGCAGGCCAATCCTAATGCGATTGCAATGCGCATGGAAGTCAGAGTAGGGGGATGCTTTCCAAGCGTCAATCGACAGCTGGTATACGAAGGCAATATTTCAGTCATCCCCCGCGATTTGATTACACCAAGAAAACTTGGCGACGTCTCCCGTTTATTGAGGAGGGATGCTTAACTTTTTCGGAGACGGATAATGACCGCAAGTTGTATGGGTACGGCTTGAGGGAGGTCGAAAGATCGGGATACAGAAATCAGGGGAAATTTAGTAATTTCGACCGTTGCGATCAAAATTGTGACCGTTGATTAGCCGGCCTTCAAGGTACTCACCCTGCAGTTTTAGTGTATCGGTGCCTCCATAGAAATAGTATACTTTCCCGGTAAAGAGCCTGCTGCCGGTATACTTATGGATTCTTCTCCATTCTCCCTCATACCGTTTGTTGCCGTCCTTATCCCACTCCACTCCTCTGCCTACCCGGTATCCGCTATCGATTTGGCCTTCATAATGGGGTTTTCCGTTTTCATCTAATATAAGGGCTACTCCGGTAAAAGGATTGTCTGCCCCGTGCACGTAATACAGGCCATCCTCTTTTCGTACTAGATTTTTGGTGAGAGGCTGGGGTTTCTCCAATTTATCGGAGGTTTTTCCTGATTCGTTATGCTTCTTTTCGGTTTCTTTTCGGAGAGTGGCCGACTCCTCTATGGGTTGGTCATCTGTTTTCAGTTGATCAGGGATGCGGCTTAATTCCACTTCAGCAGGATTCAGAACGGTGTTGGTTCCGCAACCGATACCCAAAAAAAACATTGTCCCAAGGGCAAAGCCGAGCGAGAGCACGGATGTGGTGGTCATGGAGTTCACAGTAGTAGGTATCGGCTTGAATGCAAAGGTACTTTAGGAAAAAATGCGTAATCCCTAGTATGCATGCTTACAGAACCCGATGCGGTTTGGAGGGGCACTATACTGGACATAAACCACTCAGAACGGAAAATATTATACGAATCTAATTATATATTCGCCCTGATATCAGAAGCCATAATATAATTTGTTTTAAGATGTACTTTGCAGAATTCGGTGTGTCATTTGGGCTTCAAATCCTTTGCTTGGCGGCGATAACCAGCGAGGGATTGATTGCAGCCACGATAGTAACGGTGGTGTTTGGGATTCCACTTATTGGGATCGGCCTATATCATAGGCCAAAGTATAAGAAGGCCAAAATAATCCACCAACTCATGCTGGATACTGAGACCACGGCCATTGGATCTTTAAAACCGGGGCCGGTGGAAATACGAGGCCGGGTTAGTTCAAGTATGCCCCCTGCGCCAAGTCCGTGGGCTCAGAAGCCTTGCGTGTTTTATCATTTTCACGTCGAGCAGCAAAGACATCAAGAAAACAACACATACTGGGTTGACTACATTAATGACCGGCGTTCGGACCCATTTCTAGTAGAGGATGAGACAGGATCAGTGGATATCATCCCCGGCGAAGGTGAATTTGAGATCAATGCCGATCACTTTACCAGATCAGGTATGTTTAACGATGCTCCGGAAGATCTGAGAGCCATGCTCAGTACCCGATATGGGCAGGATACGCAGGGTCTAATCTTCAATAAAACACTGCGCTATCATGAGTGCATTCTCGAAAACGGTGATGAAATCTATATTTTCGGTGAGGTGAAGCAAAAAGATGGAAAACTGGTAATTGGTGCTGGTGAGATGCCCTTAATCATCAGTGAAAACGGTGAGGCTAGTGGGGAGGCTAATTACGCAGCAAAAGTGTCGCAATACAGGGGGACTTATTATGGGTTCCTTATTTTCGGTTTGGTAATTTCGTCGTTGGCTTTTCTCGTTGGATTGTTCGGAGTGGTATAAGTTAAAGAAAAACTCTACAATTGCGGTTGTGCCAATCTACGAGTTTCATTGTTCAGGTTGCGAGAAAGCCAGTGAGCTTCTGGTCCGTTCCAGTGATTGGAGTAAAGAATCGTGCCCGCATTGCGGCTCCGATCAATTGGTAAAGCAGCTTTCTACCTTCGCGTCTACTGCCACCGATGCTGCTCCTTCAATGCCTCCAACTGAATGCACCGGCAATCCGGGTGCTTGCGGGATGTGCAGTTAAATCATTATTTTCATAAATTTTATTATAAAAATTCATTACAGTGGGTAATTATTCTCTTGAAGTGGGCGTTTTTAAATATTTTAAATAAATGGATAGCGTTCGACGTCCTTTATCCAACAGATAAGGGTAAAAGTGTAACAAATTTTTTTTAAAGGCGTCTTGGGAGGTGGAAATGGGAGAATCGGGCAATACACCGAATAACAATTCATTCGATAAGATAATGGCAATTATCGCTATTCTTGCTTTAATTGGTTTTTTGGTAGGATTATACAAGATAATGAGCTGATCCTCCGTCTTTTTCCAAAAAAATATTATTTTCTTATTTATTCAATGTTTTTCTCATTCTACTTGTTTAAATTTTACATGATTGTCACTATTTTGCTTCAGATGGCGTGAATTTGATGTATCCGAAAGCGTCAAAGATTCAAGCAATGATGAAACATACCTCCTACCTAATTGTCGCAACAGTGGTGATTGGAGGATCGGTCTTGGCCGGTCCAGTTAAGACGGCTGAGCAACGCTTTGGCGGGGACATCGACAAGGCTGAGAGTCCGAGTTTCCGGCGGCACGTGGTGGCTCTGGCGAGTAAACTGGGTTGTAGTGGGCGCGAATGCCACGGGTCATTCCAGGGTCGCGGGGATTTTCAGCTTTCACTTTTTGGATATGACTTTGGCTTGGATCACAAGGCGATCACCGCCGACAAGGAAAACCGCATTCGGGTCAATCTTGATACACCCGAAGAGAGCTTATTCCTGAGGAAAGCCATGAAGCAGGTGAAGCACAAGGGTGGTGAGATTTATGAGGCAGGCAGCTGGGAACACAACCTGATGCTCAAGTGGATCCAGGAAGGTGCGAAACTGGATGTGAAGGAAACTGGCGTGTTTGATAGGCTGGAGGTTTCCCCCAAGGAATTTGTCGGCAGGAAGGTTGGCGACACGATGCAGCTCAAGGTGCTGGCCCATTGGAAAGATGGCACGGTAGAGGATGTAACTAGCTTTACCCGTTTTGATACCAATGATGAAAGCGTGGCGGTGGTCAATGAATATGGAGAGGTGGAAATCAAGGGGAAGGGTGATTCACACGTTGTGGCCTTTTATGACAATGGCGTTTTGCCGATTCCGGTCATGTTGCCGGTGAGCCGGCAGACGGGCTCCAATTACCCGAAACTGAAGACGACCACCCCAATTGATAAGGCCATTGCGACTAAGCTTCAAAAAGTAGGGATAATCCCCAGTGAGGTTTGCTCTGATCAGGAATTTCTAAGGAGGGTCACACTGGATGTCACCGGCACCCTGCCCACAGCCGATGAAGTGAAGTCTTTCTTGGCCAGTAAAGATAAGAACAAGCGTCAGAAGAAAGTCAGTGAACTCTTAAGCCGACCGGCTTATGCAGCCTGGTGGACCACCAAACTTAATGATTTTCAGGGCAACAGTCCGGCGCAGATGAGGGTTAATCAATATGCCAGAAAAGTTAATCCGAGTCGTGATTGGTACAATTGGGTTTATAGGCGGGTTTCAGAAAACCGCCCCTATGACGAAATTATTGAGGGGATAGTTATGGGGACCAGTCGGTCCAACCCGGATCAGACTTATAAGGAGTTTATTCATGAAATGGCCTCGTATTTTAGGCGTGATAATCCCGTGGATTTTTCCAAACGCGAGGACATGCCATGGTTCTGGTCGCGCCGCAACTTGCGCCAACCTGAGGAAAAGGCCATGGCCTTTGCCTACAGTTTTCTAGGGGTTCGAATTCAATGCGCGCAATGCCACAAACATCCGTTTGATCAATGGACAAAGTCGGATTTCAATTCCTTCAAGGCATTCTTTGAACCGATTACTTACTCGGGGAATGGAAAAGGGTCCGACCCGGACTTTAGCCCTAAAACACTTCAAATGGAGCTTGAAAAAGAGGCGGGCTATAACCGCAAGGATCCTAAACAAAACAAAAACCGCCTGTTGAGACCGGTTGCCGATAAGCGACTGGCAAAGGGTGAGCCTATTCCATGGCAGGAAGTTTACATCAAGACGCTGAATAATAGGAAATATACCCCAAAAGAGATTGCCAAGATCAAGAAACGCAATCCCAATTTCAATGCACGCGTGATTACGCCCAAGGTTTTGGGCGGAGAAACAATGGATGTGAAATATCCCGATCCCCGCACTCCGCTGGTGGAATGGTTGCGTGCGGAGGAAAACCCCTACTTTGCACGGGCTTTTGTTAATCGTGTTTGGGCCAGCTACTTCGGGCGGGGACTTGTGGAGCCGGCTGATGATTTGAACCTAGCCAATCCCCCCACAAATGCCGGTGTGATGGCCCATCTGGCAGACGGTTTTGTAAAGAGCGGTTTTGATATGAAGTGGGTGCATCGTGAGATTTTAAATTCCGCTGCCTACCAGCGTTCCTGGAAGGTGAATGATACCAACGAGCATGATGACAAGAACTTCAGCCGTTACGTCATCCGCCGACTGCCTGCTGAGGTGGCCGCTGATGCGATCCGTCAGGCGACTGGCTCAGAGGAACGCGTTAAGGAGCTCGCCAGCAACATGGAGATGCGCATGATTGGAGCAACATCCATTGGAGGTTACCGTGGCAATAATAATTATATGCTGGGAATCTTCGGCAAGCCTGCTCGCGAAAATAATTGTGATTGCGAACGCACAGTGGATCCGACGTTGCTGCAGACTCTCTTCACCCGGAACGACCCGGACATGCTTTCGCAGTTAAAGGCCAAGGGAGGTTGGATTGATGAGCTGGCCAGACGCTATAAGATTAAGAGTGGGGCGGGTGACAATGATAGCAAAAGACTGGGAACATTTCGAAGCCGGTTGAATGCTCAAAGAAAGAAGCTGGCCAACTTGAAAACTCGCGCACCGAACAAACCTGAAGATCCAAAAGATGCTCAAGCTGCTAAAAAGTACAAGACACAACTCGAAGCCCACAAGAAGGAGCAGCAGAGACTAGTACATTCAATAGGGTATTATCAGAAGAAAATCGCAGAGCTGACACCCAAGAAACCGGGTCCTGCACAACGGGTCGAATTGCCCGACGGCGTCGAGGAGCTGATCACTGAAACATTTTTACGCACCGTGAGCCGTTACCCTTCAAACAAAGAGATGGAATCGGCCCGTGCGGACTTGGCGAAATCCAAGAATGTTGTTGAGGGGATACAGGAGTTGCTATTAGCCCTGCTCAACACCAAGGAATTCATGGTAAACCACTAGAACTGACGAAACTTTTAAATATTACATACAATGGCAACACACACATTCTGTGACGGAGTTCAAAGGCGCGACTTCCTTAAAGTAGGCGCAGTGAGCGGGTTTGGTTTAGGCTTGGGCCTCCCTCAGTTTTTGGCCCGTGCAGAGGAGGGGCAGGTAAACGCCAACGCCAAAGGCAAGTCCGCAATTTTTGTTCGGTTGGCTGGTGGGCCCACCCATATGGATACCTTTGATCTTAAACCGGATGCTCCTGATACGCATCGAGGTGAGTTTAAGGAAATTAAGACTAACGTACCGGGTATTCGATTTTGCGAGCACCTGCCCAAGCTTGCCAAAGTGGCTGACAAGTTCGCCATCCTGCGCGGTGTCAGTCACACGTTGGCAGCTCACGCACTGGGCACACAGTACCTTATGACCGGTAACAGGCCGCTTCCCAGTCTTCGGTACCCCAGTTATGGTGCAGTTGTCAGCAAGGAGATTGGTGGCTCCAAGGATTTACCTGCATTTGTTGCAGTACCAAAACAGGGTAATTATCCGACCGGATTTCTGGGCGTGGAATACGGGCCCTTTGAAACAGGCACAACGCCAACTGCGGGACAACCGATGCAGGTGCGGGGTTTGGCATTGCGCGGCATTACTCTGGATGATGTGGATCGCCGCAAGGACATGATTGCCAAGTACGATCAGGCCTTTGGCAACTATGCCAAGGAAGACAAGATTTTGGCCGGCATGGATGAATTCAGCGCTAAGGCCTATCAGATGATGCGTAGCACCAAGGCTCGTGAGGCGTTTGATTTGACTAGGGAAAGTGCAGGTATTACCCGACTCTTTGATGATCAGTCTTTTTCTCAAAGCTGCCTCTTGGCGACGCGTCTAGTGGAAAGCGGTGTAAAGTTTGTCACCCTTAACCTCGGCGGTTGGGATACCCACTACGACAACTGGAATAGACTTAAAAACACAAATCTGCCCGCTCTTGATGCTGGATTAAGCGGTTTATTTGCTTCCTTGGAAGAGAAGGGGCTCCTTGAGAGTACCTCAGTATTTGTAACCGGCGAATTTGGCCGTACCCCAAAGATTAATAAGCGGACGGGGCGTGACCACTATCCACGCGCAATGTTCTGCCTGATGGCTGGTGGCGGCGTGAAGGGTGGGCAGGTGATTGGCGCATCTGATGCCAAGGGCGAAGGGCCTAAGGATCGCGCCATCTCGCCTGATGATGTGGCAGCAAGCTTCATGCATTCCTTGGGTATTGACCACACCAAGGAGTATCACACGGCTACCGGTCGCCCAGTCATGATCGTGCGTAACGGCACGGTACTTCCTGAGCTTTTTAGTTAATTCACCCTCAGGGTGTTTTAATCGTCGGGACCCCGCAGGAAACTGCGGGGTTTCTTTTTCGCTGCCCGGGCGCCTGGCGACAGGGGGGGGAACGGCTCAATGTAATGTCGGCTGTTGGCCAAAATTTGTTCGGCCGTTGGCAATATCGGCAAAGCAACTAAACGAATCTGGGCGTCTAATTTTCATGTGGCCAACGGATTGCTCAGGTAATGATGGGGCGCCTGCATCATATGCGCACCCAACTGGTGGCCGCTCCCCGCAACACGCCAAACTGAAGACTAACCTTCCAAGAAACTGCGTAAAATTTTATGATAAGAAATGAAATATCCATTGTGGACTCTGAGGCCAAGCAGATGCCTGATGGGCGGCACATCGTGGAGGAGCTCATAGAAACCCGCCTATATAAGCGTTTTCGAGAGGCTTTTGGCGATCTCACCGGCCTGCCTTTGGCGCTGCGTGCGCGTGATTATTGGAAAGGGTCTCCATTACGGGGGGAGAAACATGAGAACCCTTTTTGTGCAGCGGTGGCCTCACATCCACGGGCTTGTTCCTGCTGTCTGGAAACTCAGGCAAATCTTGCCAGTCAGGCTCTTGATCAGGGCAAGGCGCTGATGTGCCCCATGGGACTGATCGACATTGCGGTACCAGTGCACATGGAGGGTCAATGTATTGCCTTTCTCCATTCAGGGCAGGTTTTCCCCAGCCCTCCATCCCAAGCACAATACGACCGCGCCGCCAAAAAGCTGAGTGAATGGAATTTGGACATCACTTTGCCGGAAATAAAGAAGAGCTACCACAGTGCTGCGGTGTACACCCGTCGCAGGCAGGATGCGGTTCTACAGTTGCTCACCCAATTTTCCGAGCAGCTTACACATAAGGCAAACAAGCTTCTGTTGCGAGCGAAGCTGACCGAGCCTCCACTTATTGTGCGTGCTAAAAAATA
>JASLKQ010000084.1 GCA_030747505.1 Verrucomicrobiota bacterium
GATACAAAGTTGGATGTACCAGCGAAGCGATACGTTTACAATTTGGGCTAAGTGAATCGATCTCGGGACGGCTGTTTAGTCCTCACGTTTACGGAGAAGGGGCAGAAGTAAACTGGAAAAATTACGTCAATTGTGCAGTCGAGCCTGAGATGGTGTTCACAATTGGTGTCGATCTCTATGGCACAAATCTGCCCCATGATCAGTTAATCGATTCGATTGAGTACGTCAGCGCGGGAATTGAACTGCATAATCTCCGATTCTGGTTTGCCCCGCCAACCTCTCAAGAGTTAATTTGCTCAGGCGGTATTCACGCAGGCCTAATCGTCGGTGACAACAAGGTTTCCCCCAAACAATTATCGTTCGAACACGAGCTTTTTTCCGTCCGAAAAAATGGCGAACTCATCACAGAGGCACCTGCGTCTGAAATAATGGGAGGCCCAATTCATTCTTTGCGGTGGTTAGTCGATTCTTTGACCAGCAGAGGCTCCTGCCTAAAGAAGGGTAGCCTGGTTATTCCAGGGTCGCCTGTTGGACTAACTTGTATAGATCAGGATACTGAGTTGAGCGTAGAAATTGCCGGTGTAGGCGTTCTGGTTTCGCACTTTAAGGACAGAGCTTAAACTGCTGAACCACTCGGCTTCTAAAGCCCGACATCCTCTGCCAGTTCCTCGTCACGCTCCAACGCCCATCTCCTCGCAGTATCTAAAAAATAACTAGTAGCCACCCGATTCGCGACCGTCTGTCCTCTGTGAAGGACCTAGACGGTCGAAAATAAAGGACTTTGAGGGAATCAAGCACGGCTCAATCGACCATGATTTGGGTTCACTTGTTGGTTGAGTGTGGTAGTTTCCCGCCGTGGGAAATAAAGACCAAGGCAGAAAAGATAAGAAGAAACCCTCCAAATTAACTCCGGCGGAGAAGAAGAAGAGGAAGCAAGAAAAGAAAAGCAGAAAACAGAACTAGCCCTTTAGCCATCACTTCCACAACCCTCGCTTCAAGCGCAGCCCGATCATGACGTATTGGGTTGCGTCTCCCAGAGCTTGGAAAGAGATGTGTTCTGTGTACATCGGCGCTGTTATTAGAGCGTTTTGATCTCATTCTCTGCCAACCATTCTCGCAAACCTCTTTCGATAAACTCAGAGCCGTTGTCGCTGCGGATGTGTTTCGGGCCTCCGTGTTCATAGATCAGCTTCGAAAAGATCTTCTCTCGACCAAGCGTGTGTTGATTAACCAATCGAAACCACATTACCCTTGGCTTCTGGTTTTGATTCCAAACCAGCTCCTGGATAACAGAAAAAAGCTTGCATAGGATTGGATAATCGGCCTTTCTTGCCGTCCAAACAGTCGAATATAAAAGCTAGGATCAACATTGGTAAGTCGTTTATGCAAGTTATGTTTAAAAGAAATAAAGCTTTTACGTTGATTGAGTTGCTGGTCGTCATAGCCATCATAGCAATTCTGGCGGCACTGCTATTACCCGCGTTGGCCAAGGCGAAGGAAAATGCGACGGGCATAGCATGCATGAATAACAATAAACAAATCATGCTGGCCTGGAGTTTATTTGCATCAGACCACGATGATAAAATTCCATATGCCAGTGCCTACAAAAGTGAGCCGACTTGGCCTTTTGCTTGGGCAGTGGGGGTACTGAGACAAACCGGTGTCAACCAGGATTTAACTTTCGTCACAGAAGGATCTATTAAGAAATATGTGGGAAACGCAAAGGATGTTTTTAAGTGCCCTGCAGACAAGGCGATCATAACTAACAACAGGGGGCAAAATATCTATCGGGATCGTTCTTACAGCATGAACATATTCATGGGCGGTTGGTCGGGTTGGCCGTTTTCTATGGATACACGCTGGACCACCTACAGGAAAATAGGAGGAATACGTAATCCTTCCAATAGATGGCTTCTACTTGATATGAGGGGCGAGTCCATTAATGCCGGAAATTATAGAGTCGACATGGCCGGTTATCCAGGTGACGAAAGTAAATACTGTTTTCAACAGGATTGGCCTGGTGTGTATCATAATAACGCAACGAACTTTTCATTTGCTGATGGTCACTGTGATAAACAGAGATGGTTGGACAAACGAACATTGGTTCCCCCTGTTCCCATACCTGGCGGGAGAGTGAGTTCAAGAGGCAACCTTGATATAGCTTGGATGCAGGAAAGAACAACGGAGAAGGATCCGGTGACAAGAAAATATGTGGGCGGTAGTCCCACAGGTGCTAGGTATCCCAATTGGCCTCATCACGGTTATTGGCCCGATCCTTAACCTTAAACAGGTTCTATTGCAGCACATCAACTTTATACGCAAATTCAGCCGCGCGTTTTTTATTTGAATTTTTAAAGCAACTATTCTTAAAACAAATGAAAGCGATCAAAAAAACAAAAAAGTACTTTCTGGATATTGTTCTGGCTCTCCTGGTTGTTTATCCGGCGAGTGTTTTCTCGCAATTTGCCTTTGACTTCAGCAGTGGTGGCGAAGGATTTACGGTGGAAACAGTGGGTGCTGTTCCTGGTCCCTGGGAGTATGATGAAGAAAATGGACAGTGGGTGTCAGAAGGTAGTGTGGCCGGTTGTGGTGGTCCATACCACGATTTCCTTACCAGCCCGGATTGCATTGTTTCCGCCGCTGGCGAGGTGACCGCAAGCATTGATCATCGTCATGCCTTTGAGGGAGCCATGTGGGATTCGGGTCAGCTCTGGATCAGCGTTAATGGCGGTGACTACACGGATGTAGGAAAAGACGCATTTTCCGCAAACGGCTATACGGATGTTGCCATCGTGGGTAACGGAATCGCAAAAGGCCAAAATGGATTCGGTAATACTTCTGCCGGTTATGCTGATGGTTCTTATATCACCACAACTGCGAGCTTGGGTACCTTTGATGCCGGGGATGCCATTTCGGTCCGGTTCGTGGCTTTGTACGATGATTGTTCCACAGGAACTAATCCAAACTGGGTAATTGATAAGGTTACTTTTTTTGGTGGCGATATTGGAATTCCTTACGTTCCGGCCAAGGTCCAACTTACTGAAAGTGGGCCGGGGGGCTTTACAGTTGAGGTTACAGATACGGGTACAAGCCAGGTGGATGTCGACAGTGTGTCCATCAAGCTTAATGGGAAAGATGTAACGCCTGTTAAGAGAAAGGCTGGCGGGGTTACCAAGCTCGTTTACAAGCCGGATATCCCTCTACCCGTCGCTGACCCGAACTATGTTACCATTACCTCACCGCCCGAGGCGGTAACATCCCTGTACAAGGTGGACTCCAACCATGCCATCACCGTTGCCAACTTGCCCGAGGCAATCGAAGGAAAGGTGGTCTATACAGATCCGGCTGTAGCTGATGTGCCCCTGAAAAATGCGGCTGATGTGGCTGGAAACATTGCGCTCTGCGACCGAGGAGCGACTTATTTTGATCGTAAGGCACAGTATGCATTTGAGGCAGGGGCAGTAGCAAGTATTGTGGCCAATAACCGTCCAGGAGCCCCTATCGTGATGGGGACAGGTAGAACTCTCTTTTATGAGGAAGGGCCTCATTTCATGATCAGTCAGGATGACGGCATGAAAATTAAACCCTATCTGGACCAGGGAGTTACGGTATCGATCAGCCCTGGGCATAAACTTGAGGTTTCAATGAAAGATTCAACCGGAGGAACAATTGAGGGTTCATATAGGGTTGTTGTTCCTCCCTATACTGCGGTGGGTGGCGTTTATGCGACCGATGATTCCATCAAGGGCGACCCTGGGATTCTGGCCTATGTTACCCAAATATCCAATTCTCAATCCGACTCAGGTACCCACCTTCACGACAATGCTTGGAGAAAAGCACTGACTCAATTTAACGGTAAACTTTTGGATCCAGACGGGGCGCTTTACCTGAATGAGGCAGACATAGATTCTGGTGAGGAATGGAGTTATTATCCAGAAATTATTGAAACTGTGAACCTTAGCCAAGATGCTCCCGCCGATGTGGGCAGCTTTAATGCCACCGGTGGCAATGAGGATCAGCTCATTCCTGGGATACCCGGTTGGCAGGCCTCGGATGACGGGATTGTGGCTGCGTTCATAACCCTTTTGGATTTACCGGTGGGACGCACAACTTTGGGCGTAAACTCTGATGACGGTTTCAGGGCTACCTTCCAGGCTGATTACGATGAATTATACCCAAAGGAAGTTGCTGTTCGTCAAACTACTGGAGAAACCTTGTTCACTATTTATATTGAAAAAGCAGGGCTTTATCCTTTCAAGCTTCTTTGGTGGGAAGGCACAGGGGCGGCAAACGTAGAATTCTTTTCTGTGGTCGATGGCAATAAGATACTTGTCAACGATCCCGACGAAGCAGGTGCGCTAAAGGCGTATGTCCCTCTCGGAGCTGTGAACGACGAGTCCACGGCTGAGATTATCTCCACTGGGCGAGTTTCAGTTGTTGATGTCGTGCCGAGTGCAGGAGGTTTTACCACCAACATGAGTGTTGAACTTCATATTAATGACGGTTCCCTTGGAACTTTGGTGTCGGATTCTGTAAAGTTTTCCATCAACGGTGAATCCGTGGCATTTGAAATTGTAGAGGAAGATGGGTTGAAGAAAATTGTTCATGTACCAACCAGTATGGGGGAAATTAAAGCCTCAGTGGAGTTTGGAGACTCAGCCGGAAACTCCAGGAAAGTTGACTGGTCCTTTTTCATTGAGGAAGCGGTTGATCCCGAAGGGTTGAATATGCTGGCCTACTTTGACTTTGATAAGGAAGAGGACGGAAAAATATACGATAGTGTGAGGAAGATTGAAGGGAAGCTGACGGCTTGGGCCACCATTAACAGCGGTGCAGGAATCAGGGGAAGCGGTCTGGATTCCACCAATGATCCTGATACAACGGGTGGCAATGGCTTGCGGATTGAGTATGGGGAGGTCTTAAACCTGGCAAGTACCATTGATGCTGTTACGTTCACATTTTGGGCTAAAAATGTTAACCCGGGACAGGAGAATTACAGCAGTGCCTTTCATGGGGTTTCATTCGGTACTGTAAACAATAATGGCGCTTCGGCAAAGGTCCCGGTATCGGGCGGTGACATTTCTTGGGATACGGCAAACCAAAGTGTTACAGCGGCATTTGACGGCACCTACGGGGCTTGGAATCACTATGCTTTTGTTAAAGAAAAGAGTAATAAAAAAATATATGTAAACGGGGAACTTCTGGCAGACGATGACGGCTTAAAGCCGCTACCTTCAGATTTTACCGCCATTAATGTTTTGGGTGACCTTAATGCGGTTGACGGCTTGGAAGGTCATTTTGATGAATTCGCGATATTCGCTTCAGCCCTTAGCGAGTCACAAGTAGTCGATACCATGACGGGTGAAATGTTTGGCGCATCGGTTTCTTCGACTCTGATTGCAGTACAGCCAAAGGATAGTTCTGGTGAACAGCAGCAATCCGTGGAATTCAGCCTTGAGTTGGCCGATCCTGAGAATTCGACCGTGATATGGTTCTACAAGGGGAAACCTGCAGCAGACGGTTTGCCTTACACATTGAGTGATCTGTCTGATGACGATCAGGGTGCGGAGGTCAAGGCACTTGTCTTTGGTTCTGAAAGTTATCAATACAGTGATACGGCAACATTGACGGTCACTCCTGATGTCACGAAACCGAGCCTGGTCGGTGCGTCTGCACATAAGTCGATGTCAATTTTCCATCTGACCTTCAGTGAAAACATGGATGAGGAATCGTTAGCGGAAACCTCAAATTACACGATAGAGGGTTTAACTGTTGAATCTGCCGAAGTTTCAGGTCCAACTTCAGTGGAAATAACCACTACTACTCAGGCGCCCGACACGGTTTATCAGATTACATTTGATGTTGCTGATATTTCAAACAACAAGTTAAGCGGCTCGACATCAGTAACTACATACAAAGAAATTAATGGTTATGTGGATGTTGAGTATTACGACGGAATTAACGGAAATGCAATAAATGCTCTTTATGATGATCCGGAGTTTTTGGCTGGGAACTTCAGTTCCAATATTCACATACCCGAAACCAATACAAGGCTCAGCTTTGGGGGCTGGGGCAACGCCAGAGCAGACAATTATGGTGCTAGAATGTCTGGTTGGATCATTGCGCCTGAGACAGGTGAATATAGGTTCTTCTTTCATTCAGATGATAATGGTGAGTTTTATTTAAGCACAGACGAGTCAATTGAAAACGTTGAGATACTCTGTGAGGTCACAGGTTCGGCCAATTCCTTTGTGCTTGATGATGATAATTTAAGATCAGCCCTTGTTTCACTCGAGCAAGGTCAAAGATATTATTTTGAAGCATTTTGGAAGGAAGGTACAGGTGGCGATAATTGTGGTTTGGCGTGGAGATTGCCATCCGAGACTGATGCGTTTGATACACCTCCGGATGCAGGCAGTGGTATCCCCGGAAAACATTTGGTGTCTTACGCTCCGGAGCAGTTTCCTTGGTATGGAAGCTGGGCCGTGAGTGGGTTGGGGACGATTCAACGGGTACCAGACTTAAGTACCCTGGCGACAGCTTTTGGCGTGGCTTCAGTTGAAATCGCTATCGATAGTCCTTACGACACAATCTTTGCGCCAACGGACGAGGCGTTTGCCGGCCTGCCGGATGGCGTGCTGGATGATCTGCTGGCTAATCCTGATAAACTTGAAGAAGTTGTAAAGTATCATATCATTAATAACGATCCCAAGGAGGGGGGATCCAATTGGTGGACAGCTGACGTGCTTGAGGAACGCGCCTACACGACCGCGCTTGGTAAAACAGTTACAATTTCTAAGCAGCAGGGAGGCGTTTCCTACGAAACCCATTATGCCAAGTCAACTGATACCATTATGGTCAATGATGCAAAGGTTTTGGACGAGCTTGATTCTGCGGCATCGAGCGTGATTATCATTGATAAGGTTCTTATTCCTCCAGTTGGGACGCCGACGATCAGCGTCGTGAACAACGGTGGCGGCACGGTGACGGTGACCTTTGAGGGCACGCTGCAGTCGGCGCCGACGGTGAACGGTCCATGGTCGGATGTGGGTGGCGCCAGCCCGTTGACGATTGCGGCCGACCAGGCTGCGCAGTTTAGTCGCGCTAGAAACTAATCTTCTGTCAGATTTTATAGCAGGCCAAATCCATCTATATATAATCTTAGGCCCTTCTAAAATCACTGCACCTCCCCCCAGCGCACTTTTCCGTGGCGGGTGTGTGTGTAATGTTAGGGTGCGGAGATGAAAAAGGTTTTGTGGCACCTCGTGATCGCCCCATCCCGCACCTTGACCCAGCGATTCGCGCTCGACTAGTATCGGCCCTGCAACGACCCGACCTAAAGCCCACTACCCGGGCCAAAATCGAGGTAGTCTTAGGCCCCAATGACCCGATCAAACTCCAACATGCATGCCGTCATTGAAAAAATTCAGCGGATCTTTCACGAACGAGGTGCCAATCAATACGGAACAGAAGCTGTCACTCAACTTGAACATGCCTTGCAAAGCGGGGAGCTTGCCGAGGCGTCGAGCGCACCACAAAGCCTCGTGATTGCCTCCATATTGCATGATATCGGGCATATCTTTCATGGATCAGAGTTGCCCGGTAACTACGAGGACAATTTGGACGACAAGCATGAGTTTATTGCCAATGCCTGGTTGAAGGAACACTTTGGGCCAGAGGTCGCCGATCCCATCCGCTTGCATGTCGCGGCCAAGCGCTACCTATGCACCAGACAGCCGAGTTATGAAGACGCCTTATCTCCGACCTCCCGCAAGAGTTATCACGATCAGGGCGGCCCAATGAGCCCTGAGGAGATGACTTCATTCGAGAGCGAACCCCATTACAAGGAGGCACTGGAACTTCGCAGGTGGGACGACTTGGCCAAGGAGACAGAAAAGGAGACACCTTCGCTGCAACATTTTCTGCCAGCCTTGGAATCGTGTCTCAACTGACTGCTGAAGAATTAAAAGCTCTAGGCAAATGAAATGAATAGTAATCACAACCAATTTTGTTAGGATTCTTAGCCTGTTACTTCTGAATTAAACCATCTTATGCAAGAAAACTCACTCTCCACGAGGCAGAAGGCCATTGCACTCAATTTAGCAAGCGAATTATACGGCACATTTTCAGAAATAGGGGCTGGTCAAGAAGTAGCGCGTTGGTTTTTCAAGGTGGGGGGAGCCTCCGGTACTATTGCAAAAACCATGTCAGCTTATGACATGACTATTAGCGATGTCATTTACGGCAAAACTCAACGCTACGTAAGTCAGCGGAGATTGGAGAAGATGTTGCAAAGGGAATTTGACCTGCTTTCCAAACGACTCACACCCGAACGCGGTGGCAGCACTCGTTTCTTTAGTTTTGCCAATACAGTAAAGGCAATGGGTTATCGCATAAAAAGTGATTCGCATGGTTGGATGGGTATCCGCTTCCAGCACAGAGCAAAAGCACAGCCATCGGATATCATTATTCATATGCGCATGCTTAATCAAGAAAACATACAGCAACAAGAGGCTCTAGGGATAATCGGAGTCAACCTTGTTTATGGAGCAATGCTGCTTTTTGATCAGCCAGAAAGATTGATTCAGTCATTAATGGATGCTCTTTCTGCCAACCGCATTGAAATTGATATGATTCAATTTAATGGTCCGGCATTTCGGGGTGTGGATAACCGCCTGATGAGTTTGCAACTTGTCCAACATGGGATTGCTGATGCGACAATGTTTAAGGCAAATGGAGAAGTAGTTCAGCCGTCTGAGATGCTTTATAAGAGAGCTATCTTGATTCTGCGAGGTAGCTTTCGTCCGGTTACGAAAGTGCCTATCGACATGATCAAATGCGCGCTGGCCCGATTCAGCATGGAATATAACCTAAAGGACGAGAAGCCGCTGGTGGTTCTTGAAATGACACTCCAGAATCTGAATCAAAAGGGTAAAATAGATTATCATGACTTTTTGGACCGAACTGCCTTGCTGGGCACCCTAGGATACCCGGTTTTGATTTCTAACTATGATACTCACTACCGCTTGGCTTCTTTTCTTTTTCGTCACACACAAAAACCGATTGGTGTGCTTATGGGAGTGTCAGCACTTCGCAAAGTATTTGATGAAAAATATTACACTCATTTGAAAGGCGGCATCCTGGAGTCTTTCGGAAGACTGTTTAAGAATGATCTAAAGCTTTTTATCTATCCGGTGTTAGATAAGCGAAAAAAAGAGCCCATTACCATTGATCATGTTGAAGTTTTGCCGCATCTGGAGCAACTCTTTGCCTATCTTAGGGTGAATCGAAACATATTGGGGATTGAGGGGTATGCACGTCGATACCTGTCTATATTTTCAAGAGATATTCTTGGTGAAATTAAAAAAGGAAAGAAGGGGTGGGAGAAAAGTCTACCCCCCTCGGTTGCTAGGATGATAAAGCAAAAAAAATTATTTGGCTACAAGCCTCATTGATTAATAGATGGAGTGTTCAACCTAGATGTCGGACAAAAATTATTGTCTGTTGAGTTCAGATACTAATATATATAGATTAAATTTTTCGTCAAGCTTGACAGCCTCCTCCGCAAACACGGCGGCAAGATACAGATAGAATTGAACGCTAAATGAAACTCCTTCTACTCACAACAATCGCGGCCGTGGTGCTGGTGGGGTGTGAGACAGCGCAGCAGTCGTCTCCACCTCAGCCGAACTTAGAAACAACCTATTCAAAGCCCGCTTTCGAGCCCATGAGCCTTGAGCAATACAAGGCAGCTCATCCCGACTTGCCCGGGCTTGCTTGCGGCATGGAGAAATTCTTTGATACGTATATTAATGTCTTTGGTGTCACCATTGCGGCGATGCCAAATACGCCCGTTCCCGAGATCATTCACGCGGCGAAGGTCTACGCCCAGCTCATCGACAACGACGAAGACTTCATCCCCGACGATCGAAAAGTTTTCGATTATCATCAGAAAGATCCCGAGGGACGGAATTACCTCATCGTCCTGGTCGATACCAAGGCACTGGATAATGCATGGATCGCCTTCAAGCCCGGCCAGCCCTTCTGGGTTCCGGCACAGGCGCTTCGCCCGGGGCACTCTGGCGTTGGGCACTCCCGGGACGGCGAAATGGACATCGCGGTCGAAGAATTGTTCCACAAGTATGGCAAAGCGTTCCAGAGTGTTTATCCGAAGGATTTTGGTTTACCAGACGAGGAAGCCGGTGATACGTGGTCGTCAACCTTGTCCGATGCAATGGATCGAGCACGCGGTATCGACCGGACGGTGAAGCCTGTGGATGGCAGATGGGTCTATCCGGAAAGCGCTTGGTATACGTACAACGCGACGTCATGCGGTTGGGGATGCCAGCTCGATGAGTACCTGTGGCACGTCTGGGCCACGAACATCGGTTACAATGAGATGCTCACAAGGCAACCTGAGGCACCCAAAGAGGAGGCCAAACTCCGAGGCTGGTGCGAGAACCTTCACTCGGAATGGAAGCCATGTACGAGGCAGGAGCTCAAGGAGATGGATTTTGCTGCCTATCACTTAATCAACAACAAAGACTATCAACTACCCACCCGGATCCCCTTCGGCGAGTATGGTGGCAACCAAGTCCAATACCACGGTTACGAAATGGACGTGCGACTCAATAAGGAACAGCGTTTCACCATCAACCGGAACATCAATCCGAGGCTGGCCTTAAAGCGGGGAAATACCTATTACTTCGATCAATCCTTGGAAGCCAATGCTGGCTTTCCAGTCAGATTTTCCACGTCCAAGGACGGCGCCCACCGTGGAGGCGAAGAGTATCGAGAAGGTGTGGAGGTCAAAGGTGTGCCCGGAAAGCGAGGTTCCTATGTCAGGATCACCGTGTCCGACAAAGCGCCCGATCAACTTTATCTGTATTGTTCAGGTCAACTCGGCATGGCTGGTGAGAGCATTCTTGTGATCGTGGATTGATCTGAGAGGTAATGGCAGTTCACCGTCAATTGGTCAAAAAAAGGGTCGTTTTAACTGTTGCCGCCGAACAACAACCCTGCGGCGTTTAAGTGGTGGAGTGGGTTGTTTCATTTTCCCTTCAGACTTAAGTAGGTTTAGCCGCCGTTTGAAGTGAGCCTCCGGTGAGTCCACTGGCCGTCGTCAAGGCTCAACTCATGTATGTGAGCGTTGCTTCCCTCGTAAAGGTAGTAACGCGTGCCGGTTTTGCCATCAACCCAGCCGATGGGATCGCCCTTGGCCTTCGGTGCTTCGGCGAGTTTTGAGGGCCGGGTCATGGCCCATGTTTCGCCCCGATGCACACCCTCACGAATGCCACCCTCCGTGCCGCGGAACGCCACGTAGTGCATGCTGTTCTCTGCGTCGCTGAACAGCGTGAACTCCCCTTTCAGTTGGTCGGTTGTTTGGTTGATCGGGAACTGATTCTTAAACCGTTGACCAATCTCCTTTGCGTACACCAACGTGTTGCGTTTGCCCTGATAGGTGCGGTAGCCCGGGACGCGCCGGCGTTCGTTCCAGTCAAAGATAAACGGCGGCCGCCTTGGCCAAGCGCGAGCGGCGAGAAAAACGGCCTCCCGTCTGCCGTTCACCGTAAGGCCAAGCGGTTGGCCAAGCGCGGGCAGTCGATGCACGCCGTCGGTTCGCCAGGATCGCTGGTCCGGCGTGGCCGTGTTCAGGTCGAGCGACTGTTCATACGGCACGCCAAACATCGAGAGGTACATCACATGCAACGTTGAACCGTCCAGCGAAGCCACCGCGCCGCCTTCGGCCCGGGGCATGGCGGGTAGCGGAAAGTGCCGCCATTGGCCGTCTAGCCACAGTTCATGGATTTCCCCAAGTTCATCGACATAGACCACGTGCGGAATACCGTTTGCGACCACCACCGAGGGGTCGGCCGCCGCCTTCGACAGGCCAAGCCGCCCGGTCAGGTTTTGCCGGTTCCACTTGCCTTCCGCCCCGGCGTTCGACGCGCTGGAGTGCTCGTAAATGTGTCCGTCCGTCCCGCGGTAGACGAGTCGGCGCTCGTCCCCAGCAAGGGCGTACAGCGCCGGGCGACCCGCAGCCGGCGGAGAGAGGGGCAGTGTGGAAGCCGCCCAGTCGTCGCTGCCAGGAGTGGCAATGAGTTCACTCCATTCGCCATTAGTATCCCGATGGACAACGTGGCGATAGCCGGCCTCGTTTTGAAGTCGGGCTAGTCCGGGATTGGAAACCGGCTTGTTGCGGAACGCAAAGTAGTCGTTCGTCCACCTGCGGAAATTTTCTCCGGCGATTCGCCCGAACTCCTCGATCTCTTCAATCTTCCGGTGCCAGACCTTGATGTCATATTTACGTGCCCGATATTCGTGCGCGATCTCGTTTGCGATGGCATCCCTTAACTGCCAGGTTCGGCGCAGCACGTTCTCCTCCGACAACGCCCCGTCCAGATGTCGGCGGACCTCCGCCTGATAATACTCACGGTACTCCGGGTTGCCGAGTAGCGCGATGAACATCTTTCGCTGTGTACTGAAGCCGTACGCGCCACCGCTGTCAATGAACGCGTAGGAGTCGTTGTCAGGCTTGTACGGGCCGCCGCGGAAGCCCCACTCGGAGTCCCAGCACATGAATCGCCATTTGCCGTCCGGCACTCGGCGCGCCGCGTACCAGTTGTTGTGAGGCCAATCATAGTTTTGTCCCCAAAGGTTCACGATCATGTAGGCTGTGAAGTCCTCGATATCGACGCGCTTTTTAAGCGCCTTGTAATTCTCCTTCTGTGAAATATCGGTTGAGCCAATGAAGCGGCCCAGTTCCTCCCACGCATCACGAGTGCCGCTAAGGATTGTGTTCCCGGTTTTCATGATGTCAAACTCCCCCTTGCCGATGTGCGACGCCAGGAAATCCTCGTCCATCCGTTCAACGAGGTTGTACACCCCGTAGTTCTTGCCGTTGACATAGAGCAGGCACCACGTCCCGTTTGATACCAGCCCTCCCATGTCCTTGTGAAGGTCTCGCATCAACTGGTCGCGAATGTAGGCGCCGCCGGGTGCGCGGTCATTGCCGTTGGCCCTTAGTATAAGCTTGTCGAAATCCTTTACGCCAGCCATGGGGATGATGTTGTACTTCAACTTG